>JABFXB010000255.1 GCA_013361975.1 Dermatophilaceae bacterium | reverse complement strand
CCCGTTCGCCGTCGCCGTGCTCGACGGCCTCGCCGAGGAGCTCGAGCGGGTGCCGACCGGCATGCTGCTGCTCGCCCAGCCGACGGCTGACCCGGCGTCGGTGGTCCCTCAGCTCGCAGGCCTGGCCCTCGACGCCCTGGTGTTCTCGCTGTGCGGCCCCGGCGAGCAGCCCGCCGTCGAGCACCTCGCCGCGCGCGGCATACCGATGTTCAGCACCGGCGTGCCCGCCGATCGGCGGATCACCCAGGTGCGCATCGACGAGCGAGCCTCCTTCGCCGAGGTGTCGCGCCACGTGCAGGGGCTCGGCCACCGGCGCGTCGCCTCGGTGGCCATGCCGCTCGCCGGCATGGGCGAGCCCGGCCCCGTTCGTGAGGAGCTCGCGGTCGAGGCCGATGCCGGCATCCCGTCGATCG
This sequence comes from Dermatophilaceae bacterium, assembly GCA_013361975.1. Taxonomy (GTDB): domain Bacteria; phylum Actinomycetota; class Actinomycetes; order Actinomycetales; family Dermatophilaceae; genus Terrabacter. The sequence continues at coordinate 2,051 of JABFXB010000255.1, read as the reverse complement.
GGCGCCTGCTCGGCTTCCGGGACGTTTTTGGGCCGGACGCGACGGTCGTGCAGACCGCCGACGGTTCCTCGGTCGAGGGCGGCATCGTCGCGGGCCGCGCCCTGCTCGACGTGCCACGTGAGGCACGCCCGACGGCGATCGTCGCCCAGTCCGACGTCATCGCCGCCGGAGTCATCATCGCCGCCGAGGAGCTGGGCCTGCGCGTGCCCGACGACCTCAGCGTGACCGGCTTCGACGGCGTCGAGCTGCCGTGGCTGCCGCACCGCATCACCACGATGGACCAGCAGGGTCGCGAGCGCGGCCGGATGATCGGCCGGCTCGTGCGCCGTCGCCTCGACGGCAAGCGGCCGCGCAGCGCCACCGCGCCCGTCACGCTGCGCGAGGGCTCGACGACGGCCACCCCGCGCTGAGCGCGGCCGGCCGCTCCCGGGAAAAGGGACACCCCGCGTACCTGGAAGAGCTCTCCTACCCTTGCTGCATTCCTGCCCTGGGGGAGTTCGGAGAGGTACCACCACGCGGGGTGCCGACAGCGAGTGTATGCCGCCGCCGTCGTCAGCCGGAAATCGCCCCGTGCGCAGGGATGGGGACGCCTCCAGCGCGGACCAGGCGCCGCGACGGCCACCAGGAGGAGCAGTGCGCGCAGCCGCGGGTCGCGGAGCAGGGCGCGGTGGGAGAGCTTCGCGTCGTCGCCGGCCGGGCGTTCGACACGGTCGCGGGCGTGTCGCAGCGGGCCCAGCACGACCACTGACACCCGTCGCCTGGATTTCGAGGTCGCCGCCACGAGAACGGCCCCCGTCGCGGAGCGCGATGGGGGCCGTTGCTGGCGGAGGATGGGGGATTTGAACCCCCGAGGGTTTTATCCCAACACGATTTCCAATCGTGCGCACTAGGCCACTATGCGAATCCTCCGTCGCGCAGGCTACCGGAGGCGGACCCCGCACAAGAAATCGGCGCCGCCGACGAGGTCGTGTTCTGTGGCGGCGAGGGGCCCCGCGTCGGGGTGCCGCTCCAGGCACGCGCCCTGGTGGAGCGGGTGCGCCGGCTGCTCGGCAGGTCGTGTTGAGACCGGATTGCCGCGCGCTGCCTGCTCCTGACAGCATCGGCCGATGACCGCCGTCTCGGCCCTCTCCGGGCTCCACCGCCGCAACCTCCTCAAGGAGATCGACCTCACGCCCGACGAGTTCCGCGCACTGCTCGACCTCGCCGCCGAGCTGAAGGCCGCCAAGCGCGAGGGCCGCGAGCAGCGACGGCTGACGGGCAAGAACGTCGCGCTGGTCTTCGAGAAGACGTCGACGCGCACCCGCTGCGCCTTCGAGGTCGCGGCAGCCGACCAGGGTGCGAGCACCACCTACCTCGAGCCGAGCGGCTCGCAGATCGGCCACAAGGAGTCGGCGAGGGACACCGCCCGGGTGCTCGGCCGCTTCTACGACGGAATCCAGTACCGCGGCGCCGGCCACGACGTCGTCGAGACGCTGGGCGCCTTCGCCGGAGTGCCCGTCTGGAACGGCCTCACCGACGACTGGCACCCGACGCAGTCGCTCTGCGACGCCCTGACGATGCGCGAGCACGCGGCCAAGCCCGACGAGCAGATCGCGTACGCCTACGTCGGCGACGCCCGCTTCAACATGGGCAACTCGCTGCTCGTCACGGGCGCCATCCTCGGCATGGACGTGCGCATCGTCGCACCCCGCTCGCTGTGGCCCTCCGACGACGTCGTCGCCATCGCGAGGAGGTATGCCGTCGAGTCGGGTGCCAGGGTCACGCTCACCGAGGACGTGGCCGAGGGCGTACGCGGCGTCGACTTCGTGCACACCGACGTGTGGGTGTCGATGGGTGAGGCCAAGGAGGTGTGGGCGGAGCGCATCCAGCTGCTCACGCCGTACCAGGTGAACGCCGAATTGCTTGCGGCGACAGGGAATCCGCGCGTGAAGTTCATGCACTGCCTGCCCGCCTTCCACGACCTCGAGACGAAGGTCGGGCAGGACGTGCACGAGCAGTTCGGCCTCAAGGAGCTCGAGGTGACGGACGACGTCTTCGAGTCGGACGCGTCG
>JABFXB010000269.1 GCA_013361975.1 Dermatophilaceae bacterium | reverse complement strand
GCGACGTCGATGATGACGCCGCTGGAGCGGTGCTCACCGATCTGCTCGACGAGGTCGCGCTCGAACCGGACCAGCTCGGCGTCGTCCAGGGCAGTGTGAACCGAAGCGATCAGGTTCCCTCCCTGCCGCAGGATCGACACCAGCGCTGGTCCGCCGTTCACGAGCTGCTGCTGACCTCCTTCCGGGTCACTGAGTAGCCGAGCAGGCGCTCCGCCTCCTCGAGGCCTCCCTGCAGGTCGCCGATGGTGTTCATCTTGCTCAGGTCCACGCCGATGGTGACGAGGGTCTGCGCGATCTTCGGGGACAGCCCTGTGATGATGACGCTCGCGCCCATGAGGCGTGACGCGTCGACGGTCTGCACGAGGTGGTTGGCGACCGTCTCGTCGACGTCCGGCGAGCCGGTGATGTCGATGACCACGACCTTCGCGCGGTGCCTGCGGATGCCCGAGAGGAGCTGCTCGGTGAGCTGCCGGGCCCGCTCGCTGTCGAGCACGCCGATGATCGGCAGGATGAGCAGGCGCTCGCGCACGGGCAGCACCGGGGTCGACAGCTCGCGGATGGCGTCCTGCTGCTGCCGGATGACGCGTTCGCGCTCCTCCACGAAGCTGACGGCGACGGTGTTGGCGATGCGGTTGGCTGCGGGCTCGTACGCGTCGAGCACCTCGTTGAGCATCGCGAAGTCCCGCTGGTACTTCTCGAAGAGTGAGCGTGCGAGCACGTCACGGAGCAGCAGCACGATGCCGACGACCTCGTGGGTCTCCACGCCGCGCGGGATGATCCGCTCCGACAGGTCGCGGGCGTACTGCTGCAGGGCGCCCACGCTGCCGGTCTCGAGCACCTCGACGTAGTTGTCGTAGACCGACGTCGTCTCGGCGGACATCTCCTTCGGGGTCATCGCGGTGAGCAGGTGCGCCTCCTGGATGCGTTCGGCCCACTCCTCACGCAGGCGCGTACGGTTCTCGCGCAGGTGGGCGACGAGCTGCGAGAGCAGGTGGTCACCGTTGCCCGTCGCGCTCGTCCCGTCGGATGCCGTCCCGTCCGGGGCGGTGGTGTGCGCGTGCTCGGTCGGCGTGCTCTGCTGGGCGCGCCCGTCCGACTGGTCAGCCATGGTCGTTCCTCTCCCACTTGGTCATGGTCACTGTGGTCCCGTGGCCGGGCTCGCTCACGACCGCGAACTCGTCCATCAGCCGGCGTACGCCGGGCAGTCCCAGCCCGAGCCCGCCGTAGGTGCTGAAGCCGTCGGTCATCGCAGCGTCGACGTCGTCGATCCCGGGCCCGGCGTCACGTGCGACGACCTGCAGCCCCCGCCGGGGCGCGTCGAGAAGCTCGACGACGACCTCTCCCGAGCCGGCGAAGCGCACGATGTTGCGGCACACCTCCGAGACGGCGGTCGCGATGACCGTGAGGTCCGTCGGTCCGAACGCCAGGGTGGATGCGAGATTTCGGGCGGCGGTGCGGGCCGCGACGATGTCGGGGTCGGTGGTGATGGGGATGCGCAGCGTGTCGTCGCGCTGCTGTCCCCGCTCGAGCAGCGGTTCGCTGAGCTCGGCGCAGACCTCGCACTCGAGCAGGTGCTGCGCCGCTCCGACCTCGCGCTGTCGCCGCTGGTCCGCCCTGCTCAGCGCCAAGAGCACGGGACGGCACCGGTCGGTCGGCGGCTCGATCTGCCGGGCCGCCAGGAGGTACTCGACCCGGAGCCGGGCTCGGGTCCGGTTCAGCTGTGCCGCAACGGCGCCCGCTGTGCTGCCGGCCTCCTCCGCCAGGGTGCGTGTGTCGGTGCCGCCGACCTCGTGAGCGAGCAGGATGCGCCGCTCGGCCTCGGTGAGGCGCCCCAGGGCCTGGGCCATGGCACCCTGCTCCTCGTCGAGCACGAGGCGCGCCTCGGGCGACTCGGGTTCGGTGAGGTCGACCACCTTGTGCTGGTTGCGGCGTCTGCGGTCCTCGTCGCGCCACATGGAGGCGACGACGTTGCGGGCCGTCACGATCGCGTACGGCTCGAGCATGCCCGGCTCGATCCTGGCCGTCGCGGCGAGCACCCGCGCCAAGGTCTCCTGGACGAGGTCCTCGGCCGCAGGGTGGCCTCCGACCCGCCCGCCGACGACGCGGCGGACGATCGGGATCAGATCCGCGACCGCCTGCGCCGGGCGTTCGTCCGGGCGGACGTCGGGGTCGGAGTCGGCACCGCCCACGGCCACGTCGTACCCGTTGCGGCCCCGGCGCCGACGGTCGCCCGGCCGAGCGGGTACGTGTACCGCGCAGCGAGGCCTCGAGCGGCATGCCGGGTGGTCGTCCGCGGGTGGGAATGCGCGCCGACGGCAGCCCGCTACTAGGGTGAACACACGTCGGCCGGCTCGTGCCGGTCCGACCGCACGACACACGAAAGCAGAGGTAGCCATGGCTGACCCCGCCCGCGCCCGCAAGATCGCCGACCGGATCAAGGTCATCGTCGCCGAGTACCTCGAGTTCCGGCTCAAGGACGA
>JABFXB010000084.1 GCA_013361975.1 Dermatophilaceae bacterium | reverse complement strand
GAGCAGGATGCCCGGCAGCAGGTAGTCGACGTACGGCTGGCCGCCGGCGTCGATGGCGCCGCCGAAGACGTAGACGAAGAGCAGCAGCATCACGACCGGGGTGATCGCCGTCGTGATGATCGTGTCAGGACTGCGCAGGATGTGGCGCAGCGAGCGCCTGAGCAGCACGGTGGTGTCGCTGAAGAAGTGGGTCGTCATGGCTGCTGCTCCTCAGTTCGTGGGGCGGTGTGGCCGATGACCGCGAGGAAGATCTCCTCGAGGCTCGGCTGCTTCTCGACGTACTCGATCTCGGTGGGCGGCAGCAGCGCCTTCAGCTCGGCGAGCGTGCCGTCGGCGATGATGCGGCCCTCGTGGAGGATGGCGATGCGGTCGGCGAGGTGCTCGGCCTCGTCGAGGTACTGCGTCGTGAGCAGCACGGTCGTGCCTCGGCCCGCAAGAGCCTGGACCGTCTTCCACACCTCGAGGCGCGACTGCGGGTCGAGGCCGGTCGTCGGCTCGTCGAGGAAGAGCACCGGCGGGTCGCCGATGAGGCTCATCGCGATGTCGAGCCGTCGCTTCATGCCGCCGGAGTAGGTGCCGGCGCGCCGGCCGCCCGCGTCGGTGAGCCCGAACCGGGCCAGCAGGTCGTCGGCGACCCGTCCGGGCTCGGCCACCCGGCGCAGCTGCGCGACGAGCACGAGGTTCTCGCGGCCGGTGAGGATCTCGTCGACGGCGGCGAACTGCCCGGTGAGACTGATCGACTCGCGGACTCGTGCCGGCTCGGTCGCGACGTCGTGGCCGTTGACGCGGGCGGAACCGCTCTCGGGCGCGAGCAGGGTGGAGAGGATCCTGACCGTCGTCGTCTTGCCGGCGCCGTTGCTGCCGAGCAGGGCGAAGACGGATCCCGCCGGGACGCGGAGGTCGACGCCCCGCAGCACCGCGGTGTCGCCGTAGGACCTCGTCAGTCCGTCGATCTCGATGGCGTGGGTCGTTGTCATGGGACGAGGGTGCAACCCTGACGCAGGGTCAAGGTCAAGCCGCTTTCCGCAACAGATTCGACGCGCCGGCCGCCCACCTCCTGCGACCATGGGTGCCCAGGGGATTCGCTCCGTCCTGACCCAGCGAGGCAGCATGTCCGAGACCAGCCCGGACCACGCGGGCGAGTGCCAGGTGCTCGTCGTCGGCGCAGGACCGGCCGGCGTCGTCGCCGCCCTGCTCCTCGGCGACCTCGGCGTCGACACCGTCCTCGTCGACCGGCGCACGTCGGTCTCCGACCTCCCACGCGCCCGCGGCATCCACGCGCGGGCCACCGAGGTGCTGCGCCAGCTGGGGATCGAGCCCGACATGGTCGCTTCAGCACTGCCGACCGACGCGCGCATGGAGGTGCGTTCGACGCTGGCCGAGCCACCCCTCGTCACCATTCCGACCGGCGGCGAGACCTTCGCCGAGGTCAGCCCCTGCGAGGGCATCGCCATCGCGCAGGACGTCTTCGAGAGAGTGCTCCGCGCGCACCTGCCGAGTCGTGAGCGGGTCTCGGTCCGTCTCGGGCAGCGGCTCACTGGTCTGACGACCGACCCGTCGGGTGCGACCGCCACCCTCGACGACGCCGACGGCACCACGCACACGATCCACTCGGCATACGTCATCGGGGCGGACGGCTGGCGCAGCGACGTGCGGCGGCTCGCCGGGATCGACGTGATCGGGGACCTGCTGGGACAGCAACGCTGCGTGCGTTTCCGGGCCGACCTCACGCCGTGGCTCGGGGCCCCGCCGCCGTCGTTCGTGCGCATGGACGCGACGGACGCGGTGCTGCTCCCGACGCACCCCGACCACCGCTGGGTGAGCTTCCACATCGCCGAGCTCGGTCCCGAGGACCCCGCAGATCTCGTGGGGCGGATGCTCGGCGTCGAGACGGGGGCGGAGGTGCTCGGTGACGTCCTCTGGGAGGCGGGCGTGCAGTACGCCGAGCGGTTCCGCCAGGGCCAGGTCTTCCTCGCCGGCGACGCCGCCCACCGTGTCACGCCGATCGGCGCGACCGGCATCACCTCGGCGATGGCCGACGGCCACAACCTCGCGTGGAAGCTCGCGGCCGTCCTCGGCGGGTGGGCGCCCGACAGCCTCCTGGACACGTATGCCGTCGAGCGCGGCGCCGTCGCCCGGAGCGCGTGCGCGACGAACCGCCTGCAGTGGGAGGCCGCCCGCACCGGTGGGCAGCCCAACATCGACCTGAGGATGCTCGACATGGGCTACCGGTACGCGTCCTCCATCGTGACGCCCGACCCGCGCTTCCCCGACGAGCAGCCGAGCTCGTACACGCCGAGCGCCGCCCCGGGGGCCCGAGCCCCCCACGCGTGGCTCGACCACGCTGCCGGCCGGTCGACGATCGACCTCTTCGGGCGGGCGTTCGTCGCGCTCGTGGCGACGGACGACCCACAGCCACTCGCAGACGTCGGCGCGCGCTCGCGCGTGCCGCTCGAGGTGCACGCCCTGGTCGACGGCGCGGCGGCCC
>JABFXB010000335.1 GCA_013361975.1 Dermatophilaceae bacterium | reverse complement strand
ACTGACGGCGTGCGGGGACACCCGCGGGTGGAGCAACGGCATACGGTGGAGTCTAGGTCGTTCGCGGGTGGCGTCCACGAGGGGCGCCCACGACACGGACCCCTCGTCCGGCCACCCTCCGCGACGAGATCCTCGAGGAGAAGGAGTGCGCACGTGAGCTTCTGGTACAACGTCGACACCGGCCAGGTCGAGACCGACGAGAACCGCAGCCGCGGCGAGCAGGTGCTCGGCCCGTACGCGTCCGAGGCCGAGGCGCGCGCCGCCCTCGACACGGCCCACAAGAAGACCGAGAGCTGGGACGCCGAGGACCGCGAGTGGAACGAGCGCGGCGCCGCCGGCAAGGGTGACGACCCGGCCTCCTGACGCGGCAACGGGTCTCGCCTGCGCGGTCCCGTGACCGGACGGGCGAGGCCTGCTCTCAGGACTCGAACGAGTGCCCGGCGTCGGGGAAGGCCCCCGACTCGACGTCGGCGGCATACGCCCTGGCTGCGTCGAGGAGCGTGCCGCGCAGGTCGGCGTACTTCTTGACGAAGCGTGGTGCCCTGCCGCTGCGCAGACCGGCGAAGTCGCTCCACACGAGCACCTGGGCGTCGGTGCCGTTGCCGGCGCCGATGCCGATGGTGGGGATCTCGAGCACCTCGGTCACCCGGGCCGCGACCGGCGACGGGACCATCTCGAGCACGACGGAGAAGGCGCCCGCCTCCTGCAGCGCGCGAGCCTCGTCGACGAGCTCGTCGGCCGCGTCGCCACGGCCCTGGACCCGATATCCGCCGAGCTGGTGCTCGCTCTGCGGCGTGAACCCGACGTGCGCCATGACGGGGATGCCGGCACCGGTGAGGGCCTTGACGAGCGGGACCATGGCGGTGCCGCCCTCGAGCTTCACGGCGTGGGCGAGGCCCTCCTTCATGAGGCGCACGGCGCTGGCGAAACCCTGCTCGACCGAGGCGCCGTAGGAGCCGAACGGCATGTCGGCGACGACGAGGGCGCGCCGGGCGGCCGACGAGACGGCGCGCACGAGCGGGATCATCTCGTCGAGGGTGACGGGCACCGTCGTCTCGTAGCCGTAGACGTTGTTGCCGGCCGAGTCGCCGACGAGGAGCACGGGGATGCCCGCCTCGTCGAAGATCTGGGCGGCATACATGTCGTATGCCGTGAGCATCGCCCAGCGTCGCCCCTCCGCCTTCATCGCGTGCAGGTGGGGGATGCGCACGCGCCGTGGGAGAGGCGCTCCCTCCACCGATGCCCCCGACGATGCGTCCGATGGGGCGGCCGGCCGGTCGGCGCGGCTGCCGGGACCGTAGGGACTCTGCTCCTCGGGCGCGTCAGTGCTCATGGGCGGAGCATAACGGCGGGCGTTCCGGGGCTCGGGCGGCAGGTGACCGGCACGCGGTGCCTCTGTGACAGATGGTGTCTGTATCTGATGCAGAGCTTTCTTGGGAAGACCGCGGGCCCTGCTCTTTACGAACAATTTACGTTCTTTGAGCCGAACTGCCTTCTGGCGCAACTTTTTTCATTTTCTGGACCACTTGCGGCCACATTGTCCGGGGCGTGTGTTCTCATACCCGAGGCGCCGGGTTGACGGCGTCTCGTGACCAGGAGGACGAATCGTGAACAAGCGCCATTGGAGCGCTGTCTCGGGGTTGGCCGTGGGGGCGCTCGTCGTCACCGGCCTCGCCGCCCCGATGCAGGCTCAGGCAACCCCCGTCGCACAGGCCCCCGTGAGCGGAGACCCCGCAGCGTCCCAGGCCTCGCGGCACGACAACCTGCCCAACCCGCTCGCCGAGGCGAAGGCCGCCGAGACCAAGGCCGCCGTCGCCAAGCTCCTCAAGGGCGAGGCCTCGACGACGACGGTCAACGGCAACCGCGTCATCGAGGTCAAGACGACCGACAAGAGCGGCAAGAAGGGCAAGTCGCGCTTCATCGACTACCCGGTGAACCGCGAGGAGGACATCTTCACGATCCTCACCGACTTCGGCGACCAGTCACTCCAGCCGCAGGGCGGCGGGGCCGGTCCGGTGCACAACCAGATCGCGAGCCCCGACCGCAACTGGGACGGCGGCACGACCGACGACAACTCGACGTACTGGACCAAGGACTTCAACCGCCAGCACTACCTGGACATGATGTTCGGCAGCGGCGAGTCGTTCAAGGACTTCTACCTCAAGCAGTCCAACGGCCGGTTCCTGGCCAAGGGCGACGTCTCCGACTGGGTGACCGTGCCCTACAACGAGGCCCGCTACGGCCACAACCCCGTCGACGGCGACGGCACCAGCGAGGCCGACGGCTACTGGAACTACATCAAGGACACCGCGACCGCCTGGTACGACGCCCAGAAGAAGGCGGGCAAGAGCGACGCCGACATCAAGGCGTACCTCGCCCAGTTCGACAAGGTGGACCGCTACGACTACGACGGCGACGGCAACTTCAACGAGCCCGACGGCTACATCGACCACTTCCAGGCGATCCACGCCGGTGAGGGCGAGGAGGCCGGCGGCGGCGCGCAGGGCGAAGACGCGATCTGGTCGCACCGCTGGTACGCCTTCTCCACCGACGCCGGCAAGACCGGTCCGCAGCAGAACAAGCTCGGTGGCGTGCAGCTCGGCAACTCCGGCATGTGGATCGGCGACTACACCACCGAGCCCGAGAACGGCGGCCTCGGTGTGTTCGCCCATGAGTTCGGCCACGACCTGGGCCTGCCCGACCTCTACGACACCGCCGGTGGCGACAACAGCACCGCCTTCTGGACGCTCATGAGCGGTGGCTCGTGGCTCAACCGCGGCACCGACTCGATCGGCACGACGCCCGGCTACATGGGCCCGTGGGAGAAGCTCCAGCTCGGCTGGCTCGACTACAAGACGGTGCCCTTCGGCACCGACACGACCGTCAAGCTCGGTGCGGCCGACAAGGCCAGCCACACCAACTACCAGGCCCTCGTCGTGCCGCTGCCCGAGCGCAGCGTCGTGTCGAAGCGCAACACGCCGCACTCCGGGTCCGCCGAGTGGTGGAGCGGCTACGGCGACAACCTCAACAACACGCTCACGCGGTCGCTCGACCTCACCGGTGCCACCTCGTCCGCGGCCCTGACGGCCTTCGTGCAGGGCAACCTCGAGAAGGGCTACGACTACCTCTACGCCGAGGTCTCGACCGACAGCGGCGCCAACTGGACCCAGCTCGGCGCCCCGACGGACGGCAAGTTCGCCTGGACCGAGAAGACCTGGGACCTCTCGGCCTACAAGGGCCAGAACGTCCAGTTCCGCTTCCGCATCGCGAGCGACGGCGGCGTCTCCAGCGAGGCGTTCGTCGACGACATCGCGGTCGTGAAGGACGGTGTCGCTGGAGCGGTCGACGACGTCGAGGCCGGTGCCGGTTCGTGGAACGCCAAGGGCTTCTCGATCATCAGCGGCACCACCACGAAGCAGGTGCAGGACTTCTACTTCGCCGAGAACCGCGTGTACAGCGGCTACGACGCGACCCTGAAGACCGGCCCCTACAACTTCGGCTGGGCCAGCACGAAGCCCGACTGGGTGGAGCGCTTCCCGTACCAGAACGGCATGCTCGTCTGGTTCGCGAACGGTGAGTACACCAACAACAACACCAGCGCGCACCCCGGTGGCGGCGAGGTGCTCCCGGTCGACGCCCGCCCGGCGCCGGTCATGCTCGACGGCAACGTCCGCCTGGGCAACCGTCGTCAGCCGTTCGACGCCACGTTCGGCCAGGAGCCCACCGACGCGGTGACCTTCCACCGCAACGGTGTCCCCACCACGGTCCCGTCGCAGCCGGCGATCCCGACGTTCGACGACAGCGACCCGAACCGCTACTGGACGGCCAAGAACCCCTGGGCGTCCACCAAGGTGGCCGGCTCGGGCACGACGATGACCGTCGCGAAGACCGAGGACGGCGGCAACGAGCTGCAGGTCAAGGTCAAGTTCAAGTGACTCTGAGGTCATGACCGCGAGGGCCCCCGGGTGAGTCCCCGGGGGCCCTTCGCGTACGCCACGCAGTCGCCGCGTCGCGCACCGGCGGCTCGACGGCACACGGGGCAGCAGGGCGTCCACAAAACGTGTCTCGTCACATGCACGAAACAGCGATGCGGCAGGATCGACACATGAACCGTCAGGAAGAGTTCGTGCTGCGCACGATCGAAGAGCGCGACATCCGCTTCGTCCGTCTCTGGTTCACCGACGTGCTCGGCACCCTGAAGTCGGTGGCCGTCGCGCCGGCCGAGCTCGAGGGTGCCTTCGCCGAGGGCATCGGCTTCGACGGTTCGGCGATCGAGGGCTTCGCCCGGGTGTTCGAGGCCGACATGCTCGCCAAGCCCGACCCCTCGACCTTCCAGATCCTCCCGTGGCGCGGCGACCCTCCCGGCACGGCGCGCATGTTCTGCGACCTGCAGCTGCCCGACGGCACGCCGAGCTTCGCCGACCCGAGGCACGTGCTGCAACGCGCCCTCGGCAAGGCCGCCGACCTCGGCTTCACCTTCTACACGCACCCCGAGATCGAGTTCTTCCTCCTCGAGCAGGGCCGCGGGCCCGACGGCCGCCCCGTGCCGGTCGACGACGCCGGCTACTTCGACCACGTGCCGCACGGCACGGGCCACGACTTCCGCCGTGCGGCGATCACGATGCTCGAGAACATGGGCATCTCGGTCGAGTTCAGCCACCACGAGGGCGCGCCCGGCCAGAACGAGATCGACCTGCGCTACGCCGACGCACTGAGCACGGCCGACAACATCATGACCTTCCGCACGGTCGTCAAGGAGGTCGCCCTGACGCAGGGCATCTACGCGACCTTCATGCCCAAGCCCTTCTCCGAGCACCCCGGTTCGGGCATGCACACGCACCTCTCGCTCTTCGAGGGCGACTCCAACGCCTTCTACGAGGCCGGGGCGCCCTACCAGCTGAGCAAGGTCGGGCGTCAGTTCATCGCCGGCCTGCTGCGCCACGGCGCCGAGACGGCGGCGGTGACGAACCAGTGGGTCAACTCCTACAAGCGCCTCTGGGGCGGGGGAGAGGCCCCGGCGCACCTCACCTGGGGCCACAACAACCGCTCCGCCCTCGTTCGCGTGCCGATGCACAAGCCGAACAAGGGGCAGTCGACGCGCGTCGAGGTGCGCTCGCTCGACGCCGCCTGCAACCCGTACCTCGCGTTCGCCGTGATGCTCGGTGCCGGCCTCAAGGGCATCGAGGAGGGCTACGACCTGCCACCCGAGACCGAGGACGACGTGTGGAGCCTCACCGACGGTGAACGCCGGGCCATGGGCATCAAGCCGCTGCCGGCCTCGCTCGGTCGCGCCCTCGAGGTGATGGAGGAGAGCGACCTCGTCGCCGACATCCTCGGTGAGCACGTCTTCGACTTCTTCCTGCGCAACAAGCGCCAGGAGTGGCTCGACTACCGACACGAGATCAGCCAGTTCGAGCTGAACCGCTACCTGCCGAGGCTCTGACGCGCCGACCCCGATGTCCTCACGCACCAGCACCACCGAGGGAACCCTCGCCCGGCTCGGCTTCGCCGACCCGAGACGCGCAGCGGCCCTGCTCGACGACCGCGCACTGCTGCCCCTGCGGGCCGCGTTCCCTGACGGCCAGCTCGACGACCTCGTCGCCGTCGTCGGCGACACTGCGGATCCCGACCAAGGGCTCCTCGGGCTCGTCAGGGTGGCGGAGTCGCTTGCGGCACAAGGCGACCCGTCCGACTGGGGCATCTCGTCCCTCTCCCGCGAGCTCGCCACCGACGGCGTGGGTCGTGAGCGCGTGATGGGCGTGCTGGGTGCCTCCACGGCACTGGTCGACGAGCTCGTGCGCCATCCCGAGCACTGGGTGGACTGCGTCCACGCCGAGCGCCGGCCCGGGGAGGAGGTCCGCAGCGACCTCGTGCACGCCGTGACCCAGGGGCGGGGTGACCGCACGCCGCTCGACGCCCTGCGCATCGCCTACCGCAGGGGTCTGCTGCGGATCGCCGCGCTCGACGTCACCTCCGCCGACCCGCTCGCGGAGATGCCGGCCGTGGGCGAGGCGCTGGCCGAGCTGGCCGAGGCGGCTCTCGACGCAGCCCTGGCCATCGCGCGCGAGGAGTACGGACCCGGCCACGAGGCCTGCCGTCTTGCGATCATCGGCATGGGCAAGACCGGTGGCGGCGAGCTCAACTACGTCAGCGACGTCGACGTCATCTTCGTGGCCGAGCCCGCCGAGGGCACCGACGAGGAGACCGCGCTGCAGGTCGGCACCGCGCTGGCCACCGCCACGATGCGCGCCTGCTCGGCGCCGACTCCCGAGGGCAGTCTCTGGCCGGTCGACGCAGCGCTGCGGCCCGAGGGCAAGCAGGGCCCGCTGGTGCGCACCATCAGCAGCCACAAGGCCTACTACGAGCGCTGGGCCAAGACATGGGAGTTCCAGGCGCTCCTCAAGGCCTGGGTCTCCGCGGGAGACAAGGAGATCGGGCTGCGCTACAAGTCCGAGATCTCGCCGATGGTGTGGGAGGCGGCCGGCCGCGACCACTTCGTCGAGGACGTGCAGGCCATGCGCCGCCGCGTCGAGCAGCACGTGCCGGCCAACGAGGCAGCCCGCCAGCTGAAGCTCGGCCCGGGCGGGCTGCGCGACGTCGAGTTCAGCGTCCAGCTGCTCCAGCTCGTGCACGGCCGCACCGACCCCAGCCTGCGCTCGGCCACGACGCTCGAGGCGCTCTCCGCCCTGGCCCGCGGCGGCTACGTGGGCCGCGACGACGCGGCCACTCTCGACCGCGCGTACCGCCACCTGCGCTGCCTGGAGCACCGCATCCAGCTCCACCGGCTGAGGCGCACGCACCTCATGCCGGTCACCGAGGCCGACCTGCGCCGGCTCGGACGCGCCATGGGCCACCGCACCCACCCCGAGCAGGCGGTCGTCTCCGACCGGCAGGCGTCGGCGCGCGAGGTGCGACGGCTGCACGAGCGACTCTTCTACCGGCCGCTGCTGGCAGCGGCCGCCAGGCTCAGCCCGACCGAGGCGCGCCTCAGCCCCGAGGCGGCCAAGCAGCGGCTGCTCGCGCTGGGCTTCCGCGACCCGGCCGGCGCGCTGCGTCACATCGAGGCCCTGACCACCGGGGTGAGCCGGCGAGCCGCGATCCAGCGCACGCTGCTGCCCGTCATGCTGGGCTGGTTCGCCGACGAGGCCGACCCGGATGCCGGGCTGCTGTCGTTCCGACGTGTCTCCGACGAGCTCGGGACGACCCACTGGTACCTCAAGATGCTCCGTGACGAGGGGCGCGCCGCAGACCGGCTGGCGCACTGCCTCGCCCGCAGCAGGTATGCCGCCGACCTGCTCGTGCGGTCGCCCGAGAGCGTGTCGATCCTCGGCGACGACAACGGCCTCACCCCACGGTCGCGCGAGGCGATCACCTCGACGATGCAGTCGGCCGCTGGCCGGCGCGAGTCTGCCGCCGATGCGGCTGCCGCGGTGCGGGCCATCCGCCGTCACGAGCTGCTGCGCATCGTCATGGGCGATCTCGTCGGCGTCGTCGACCTGCCCGGCGTGGGCGCGGCGCTCAGCGACCTCACCGCGGCGACCATCCAGGTGGCGCTCGACGTGGCCGTCAAGGAGGTGGAACGCCGCGAGGGCGAGCCGGTCGGCGGCGACATCCTCGTCGTCGGCATGGGCAGCCTCGGTGGCCGCGAGCTCGGCTACGCGTCCGACGCCGACGTCATGTTCGTCCACCAGGCGCACCCCGGCTCCGAGGAGAAGGACGTGCAGGCGCGCGCCACCCTCGTCGTGCAGGAGCTGCGCAAGCTCCTCTCGGGATCGGGACCGGACCCCGCGCTGGGTCTCGACCCCGACCTGCGTCCCGAGGGCAAGGCCGGGCCGCTCGTACGCAGCGTCGACTCCTTCCGCACCTACTACGAGCGCTGGGCGCTCACCTGGGAGTTCCAGGCCCTGCTGCGCGCCACTCCGCTCGCCGGCCCCCAGTCCCTGGCCGACGCCTTCCTCGAGCTGATCGACCCGCTGCGCTGGCCCGAGGGGGGCATCAGTGCGAGCCAGGTGCGCGACATCCGCACCATGAAGGCCAGGGTCGAGAGCGAGCGGCTGCCGCGCGGGGCCGACCCGCGCACCCACCTGAAGCTGGGCCGCGGCGGGCTCAGC
Source organism: Dermatophilaceae bacterium (assembly GCA_013361975.1). Taxonomy (GTDB): domain Bacteria; phylum Actinomycetota; class Actinomycetes; order Actinomycetales; family Dermatophilaceae; genus Terrabacter. The sequence continues at coordinate 2,516 of JABFXB010000335.1, read as the reverse complement.
GACGTCGAGTGGGTCGTGCAGCTGCACCAGCTCCAGCACGCGCACGCGCGTCCGGCCCTGCGCGTCGCCGGCACGATGGCGGGCCTGTCCGCGCTGGCCGCCGAGGGCCTCGTCTCCACCGAGGACGCCAAGGCGCTGCGCGAGGCATGGCGCCTCGGCGCGTCGATGCGCAACGCGGGAGTGCTCTGGCGGGGCAGGCCGATCGACAGCGTCCCGTCCGACGTGCGCGACCTCGACGGCATCGGCCGGATCATGGGGCGTCAGGCCGGCGAGGGAGCTGCCCTGGCCGAGCTGTGGCGGCGCGTGGCCCGGCGCGCTCGCCACGCGACCGATTTCAACTTTTACGACTCCTCACCTGGGGGTAGCGTCGTCACGTGAGCCTGACCCAGGGGACCGGCAGCGTCGTGCCGACATACGCCGCCGTCCTCCGCGTCCCGCGGTTCCTGCCGATCTTCCTCGCGAACGCCCTGTCGATGTGGGGCGACTACATCGCACGCATCACGATCGCCGCCGTGGTGTTCGAGCGCACCACGTCCCCGCTGGCAACGGCCACCACCCTCGCGGTCAGTCTCGTCCCGACCTTCTTCGGGCGCAGCCTCATCGGTCCCGTGGTCGACCGGTTCCCCTACAAGTGGGTACTCATCTGGTCGCACCTGCTGCGCGCCGGCTGCGTGCTCGGCCTGATGTGGCTCGTGATGCAGGGCTCCGAGCTCTGGGTGATGTTCTTCGTCCTCTTCCTGCTCGAGCTCATCGGGGGCGCCTCGTCGGCCTCCAACATGGTGCTCGTCACCGACCTGTTCGAGGACCGTCACCTCTACGCGCGGGCCGTCGGCCTCGGTGCCATGTCCGAGCAGTTCAACCAGGCCATCGGCCTCGCGGTGGGTGGCGCACTGGTCGCGCTGGTCGGCCCCGAGACCGGGCTGCTCTTCGACCTCCTCACGTTCGTGCTGGCCGCCCTCGTCATCCTCTTCGTCGCGCCGCTGCGGCCCGTGTCGGGCGCCCGTGGCCGAGGGGTCCGGGGCTTCGTGCACGACCTGTCCACGGCGGCCGGCGACCTGGCCCGGCACCCGGTGCTGGCCCGGCTGGTCACGCTCAGCGCAGTGGCCTGCCTCGGCATCGCCGCCCCCGAGGCGCTGGCGATCCCCATCGCCGGCCAGAACGGCTGGGGAGGCGTGCTCATGGCCGCTCCGATCATCGGTGCGGTGGCCGGCATCCTGCTCATCGGGCGCTGGGACGTGCACCAGCAGAACCGCTCCATCGTGCCGCTCGCGCTCGCCATGCCGCTGCCGCTGCTGGTGATGGCGCTTCGACCGCCCATCTGGCTCGTGGCCGCGCTGTTCTTCGGCTCGGGCGTGCTGCAGGCGTTCATGGTGCCGCTGCAGGCGACCTTCGCGCTGGTCACCGAGCCCGAGCTGCGCGGCCGCATCTTCAGCCTGGCCGGCTCGGTCTCGATCGCCGCGGCCGGCGCCTCGTACCTCGTGGCCGGCTGGGTCGGCAAGTACACCGGCGCCTACTGGGGCGTGGCCATCTGTGCCGCTGTGTGCCTGGTCCTCGTCGCGCTGCTCGCCGCGACGTGGCCGCACCGCCGGGTGCGCATGGCCGTCGACAGTGCCTACGCGTCGACGACCTCCCGCGCAGCCTGAGCCGCACGGGAGGTCGTCGCACGTCGGGTCAGCGGCGCATGCCGTTGGCGGCCAGCATGGCTCGCCACGTGGCCGGCCACGTGATGCCCGTCGCGGGCAGGTGGTGCGCCGTCTGCCAGGCCTTGAGGCGCGTCGTGGTCGTCGACAGGAAGCTGCCGGTGGCGGAGACCCCGATGACCTTCTGGAGGGTCTTGACGGCCGGGCCGGACATGCCGGGACGCAGCACCATGCCCGAGCGGGGAACCATCTCCTTGAGCAGGGCGCTGGCACCGGCGGGCGCCGTGACGACGGGGTAGCTCGGGCACCGGTCGGGGTTGGGCGCCGACCAGCCGATCGACCAGTTGAGGTCGGGGAGGCGGCAGGGGCCCCAGTCGACGGGGGCCACCTGCTTGCTCCAGAAGGAGGTGCGGCCCATCGCGCCCTCCCACGACAGCGAGATGTGGATGTGGTCGCGGTGGCAGGTCGTGTCGTAGGCGGTCGTGGGCGTCGCGGCGCAGGTCCTGTAGGGACGCCAGCCCTCCGAGGTGCGGTACGAGCTCCACGTCTTGTCGTTCCAGAGGATGTACATGACGCCGAGGCGGCGAGCGTTCGCGTAGGGGTTGCCCGCCTTGTCGGTGGCCAGCAGCCACGAGATGAGTGCGTTGGCGTTGGCGCTGCGCCGCGTCGCGCACGTTGAAGAACGTGTCGACGGCGCGGCCGTCGAAGTGCTCCGAGGGCTTCGTCGCCGCGGTGCACGACCGCGCGAGCCCGTACGTGTTGCCGTACGTCGTCTTGATCAGCTGCGCGAGCCTGACCGTTCCCGTGCGGTCGCGCATGTCGCACGCGATGCCGGGCACGTAGGGCGAGAGCCGCTCGATGTCCGCGGGCAGCCCC
>JABFXB010000165.1 GCA_013361975.1 Dermatophilaceae bacterium | reverse complement strand
GTACTCGGCGCCGTACATGTCGCGGGCCTGGCTGCGGGCCGCGGTGGTCGCGGCGTCCGACAGCGTCGTGCTGTCGGTACGCATGTACGTGATGTAGCCGTTCTCGTAGAGCCGCTGCGCGACGCGCATCGCGTTCTTCGAGCTCAGCCGCAGCTTGCGCGAAGCCTCCTGCTGGAGCGTCGACGTGGTGAACGGCGCCGACGGGCGGCGGGTGTACGGCTTCTCCTGGACGTCGGTGACGCGGGCACGCTGGGCCAGGCAGGCCTCGGCGATGCGTGTCGCGAGCGCCTCGTCGAGGTGCACCACGCCCTTGCCGACCAGGCGGCCGTCGTCGGCGAAGTCGCGACCGGTCGCGACGCGCGCGCCGTCGACCGCGGCGAGCCGGGCGGTGAACTGCTGGCTCGCGCCGTCGGGCGTGAAGTCGCCCTCGACGTCCCAGTAGGAGGCGCGGACGAACGCCATGCGCTCGCGCTCGCGCTCGACGACCATGCGGGTCGCGACCGACTGCACGCGGCCGGCCGAGAGGCCCTGGCGCACCTTGCGCCACAGCACCGGGCTGACCTCGTAGCCGTAGAGGCGGTCGAGGATGCGGCGGGTCTCCTGGGCGTCGACCATCGCGCTGTCGATCTCGCGGGTGTCGTTGACGGCGCGCTGGATCGCCTCGCGGGTGATCTCGTGGAACACCATGCGCTTCACGGGAACTCGCGGCTTGAGCGCCTCGAGCAGGTGCCACGCGATGGCCTCGCCCTCGCGGTCCTCATCGGTGGCGAGGTAGAGCTCGCTGGAGTCCTTGAGCAGGCGCTTGAGCTCGGCGACCTTCTTCTTCTTGTCGGGGTCGACGACGTAGTAGGGCTCGAAGCCGTTCTCGACGTCGACGGCGAACTTGCCGAACGGGCCCTTCTTCATGTCGGCCGGCAGCTCGGACGGGTTGGGCAGGTCACGGATGTGCCCCACGGAGGCCTCGACCTCGAAGTCCCCTCCGAGGTAACCGGCGATCGTCTTCGCCTTGGCGGGCGACTCGACGATGACGAGCTTGCGGCCCTTGCCTGCGGCCATGGTGCACCTTCAACTTCCCGCATCTCACGAGCAGCGGATTCGTCGCTGCGTCTGCGTGGACGCGCCCCGACCGTAACAGCCCGCGTCGCGAAGGGCTTCCACACATCCGCCGCCGAGCCCGCCGCGCCCGTCACCGAGAGGGCGTATGCCGCCCTCCCGCAGGTGGTGACGAGCGTCCATGGGGTGCGGGCGGCCCCTCGAAAAGGCTGCCGGACGGCATACGTGCTGGGGAATCATGACAGGCAAGGCCGCGTTGGACGTGATAGTTTATTGTTCAACCAAGCACCGGAAGGACCCCTCATGACCACCGCTCCCGTCCTCTACCTGAGCCACGGCGCGCCGCCGCTCGCCGACGACGAGCGCTGGACGGCCGAGCTCGCCGAGTGGTCCTCCGACCTGCCGAAGCCCGAGAGCGTGCTCATGGTCTCGGCGCACTGGGAGGACGCGCCCACGACCCTCGGGTCGACGACGGGCGCCCCCCTCACCTACGACTTCTGGGGCTTCCCGCAGAGGTACTACGAGGTGACCTACGACGCCCCGGCCGCGCCCGGCCTCGCCGACGACGTGACCAGGCTGCTCACGTGGCCCGGCCACTCGGTGCACCGCGACGAGGCGCGCGGTCTCGACCACGGCGCGTACGTCCCGCTCAAGGAGATGTTCCCCGAGGCCGACGTGCCGGTGCTGCAGATGTCGATGCCGACCCTCGACCCGCGCGGCCTCTTCGAGATCGGCCGCCGCCTCGCTCCGCTGCGCGAGCAGGGCACCATGATCGTCGGCTCCGGCTTCACCACGCACAACCTGCGCTGGTTCAACCCGCGCGCCGGCTCCGACGCGCTGCCGCCGCGCGCGAGCGCCGAGTTCGACCACTGGGCGCAGGAGGCCATGAAGGCGCAGGACGTCGACAGCCTGCTCGACTTCCTCGACAAGGCCCCCGCCGCCCACGAGGCGCACCCGCGCACCGAGCACTTCGCGCCGCTCTTCGTCACCCTCGGCGCCGCCTACGAGTCCGGCGGCCTCGACAACAAGAGCGTGATCGACGGCTTCTGGTTCGGCCTCTCCAAGCGCTCCTGGCAGTTCAGCTGAGGGTCGCCCCGACGCGCGCGCACCTGCTCGCCGCGACGGGAACCCACCGGTAACCCCACCCGTTCGTCAGGTGTGGGTACCCACACCTCGGCCGTGGCGCGGAACCTCCCCTGACTCCGCGCCACGGTCACTCTCTCGCCCGCGGTTTCGTCGCCGCGGCGGCTGCCTCGGAACCGGTCCGATCGGCATCCCGTCGCAGGCGCACGGCACGTAGAGTGGCCGTACGCCCGACGAGCGCGCTGCAGGCGTGTGGTGCACGCATGTGGTGCACGCATGTGGTGCACCCGAGCAGTGCGCCTGAGGACGTGCCCCGGCACGGCCCGACGGGTGGGGACTTCGGTCGCGTCGCCGACGCGGCCG
>JABFXB010000046.1 GCA_013361975.1 Dermatophilaceae bacterium | reverse complement strand
GCCGCCTGGGCCGAGGCGAGCTTCGGCGCGGCTCGCGGCGAGTCGCACGTCGTCGTCATCACGCTGGGCACCGGCATCGGCGGCGCGCTCATCATCGACGGCAACGTGCAGCGCGGGCGCCACGGCATCGCCGGCGAGTTCGGCCACATGCAGATCATGCCGGGCGGCGTGCGCTGCGAGTGCGGCAACCGCGGCTGCTGGGAGCAGTACGCGAGCGGCAACGCGCTCGTGCGCGAGGCCCGCGCGATGATGGAGGCCGGCTCACCGGTGGTCGCCGACCTGCTCTCACGCCTCGGCGGCGACCCGACGGCCCTCACCGGCCCGTTCATCACCGAGGCCGCCCGCGACGGCGACCCCACCGCGCGTGAGCTGCTCGCCGACATCGGGCGGTGGCTGGGCATCGGCCTGGCCAACCTGGCGTCCGCCTTCGACCCCGGCCTGTTCGTCATCGGCGGTGGTGTCAGCGCTGCCGACGAGATGCTCATCGGACCGGCCCGCGAGGCGTTCCGGCGCCAGCTGCCCGGCCGCGGCTACCGGCCCGAGGCGAGGATCGTGCGCGCCGTGCTCGGCAGCGACGCTGGCCTCATCGGTGCGGCCGAGCTGGCTCGCGCCGGCCGCTGACTCGTGCCAGGCGACCGCCCCGGACACGTGCTGCGGGTCATGAGCTACAACGTCCACGACCTGCGTGACGACCGCGTGGCGGCGGCGAGGGTCGTGCGGTCGGTCGCGCCAGACGTCCTGTGCCTGCAGGAGGTGCCGCGCCGGCACACCACCGAGGTCCGGCTGCCCCGGTTCGCGCGGGCGTGCGGCATGGCGTGGGGCAGAGGGCGCCTCGGCACCGGTGGCACGGCCGTGCTCGTGGGTTCGCGGGTCGTCCTCGTCGGGCGCAGTCGAGGCCGTCTGCCGGTGCGCTTCCCCGACCGCACCCGCGGGTATGCCGCAGCCACCGTCGGTCTCCCCGGCGCGGCCGGTCGTCCCGTCACGGTCGTCAGCGTGCATCTGGGCCTGCGTGCCGAGGAGCGGGTGCGCCACACTTCGGCGGTGCTCGCGAGGTATGCCTCCGAGGGAACCTCGCCGTCGTCGGCGTCCGACGTCGTCATCGCGGGCGACCTCAACGAGGGCAACGACGGCCGGGCCTTCGCCACCCTGGCGGCCCGGCTCCGCCTCGTGTCGGGTGACGCCGCGACCTTCCCGGCCTGTGACCCGACCGCTGCCCTCGACGTCGTCTTCGCCAGCGGTGACCTCACCGTCGTCGGGGGCCCGCCCATCCAGGTCGACGCAGACGACCTCATCCGTGGGTCGGACCACCGTCCGGTCTGGGTCGACCTCGACCTGGGTGGCAGGCCGGAGGCAGACCAGGCCTGAGGGCGGGCCGACTAGACCCGCGTGCCGTCGTCGAAGGGGTCGCGCTCGGTGCCGCCCCGCAGCACGAGCAGGACGAACCCGACCACGACCATGGCGAGGGCGGTCGCGACCCACCAGCCGCTGCCGTCGCGGTCGAAGAAGAGCACGTAGAGCAGGAGCAACGGGCCACCCACGAGGCCGCCGACGATGGCCCAGAACATCGGGTCGGTCTCTGCGGACGGGAGGTCGATCTCGGACGGGGGCACGAAGTGGTCGTCGTCGGGGTCGGTCGCGTCGAGCACGTCGTCCGCGTCGTCACGCCGCGGGGTGCTGCCGCGCCAGGCGTGCGAGGTCGTCGGGGCGATCGGAAGGTCAAGGCGGGCCGAGCCGCCGGCGGTCGGCGGTGCGGCAGGAGGTGTCGCAGCAGCCGTGCCGGGAGGTGTGGCAGGAGGTGCGGGGTCGGGCGCGTCCGGCGGCCGGGCGTCGGTGGGCGAGGGGTCCAGCGCGACCCCGGAGCCGGTGCCGTCGGTGCCGTCGGTGCCGTCGGAGCGGTCGGTAAGGGTGTCGGCCGGCTCGTCGTGCGGCGCGCCGTCGGCCAGCGCGGCGTCGGGCGACGTCGAGGGAGACGGCTCGATGCGCTGCGGGTCGGGAGCCTCGTCGTCCCACCCGGCGATGATGCGCTCGAACTCGGCGTCGAGGTCGCGGTCAGCCACGACGGCTCCCGGCGTGCGGCGTCGCTGAACACACGGGCGCCCGACAGGGGGTCGGGAGAGCCGTCGCATGGGTCACGGAGGGGCTCCTCGGGCGAAGCGGTTGGACCTGTCGATCCTCGCATGCGCGGATGTGGGCGCGCGAGTGTCGTAGAGTTCGAGCCGTCACCGTTGGAAGGCGGACGCGGTTGTTCTACTGGTTCCTCAAGACGATCGTCATCGGGCCGATCATCAAGCTGCTCTTCCGTCCGTGGGTGGAGGGGGAGGACAACATCCCCGACGAAGGCGCTGCGATCTTCGCGAGCAACCACCTGTCCTTCTCCGACTCGATCTTCCTGCCGCTCGTCGTCTCGCGGCGGGTGACGTTCCTCGCCAAGAGCGACTACTTCACGGGCCGTGGCATCAAGGGCCGGCTCACCGCGGCCTTCTTCAAGGGCGTCGGCCAGCTGCCCGTGGACCGTTCGGGCGGCAAGGCGAGCAACGCCGCGCTCAGCTCGGGGCTCAAGGTGCTGCGCCGCGGCGAGCTGCTCGGCATCTACCCCGAAGGCACCCGCTCACCCGACGGCCGGCTCTACCGCGGGCGCACCGGCGTGGCCAGGATGGCGCTCGAGGGCAAGGTCACCGTCATCCCGGTCGCCATGATCGGCACCGACAAGGCGCAGCCCACCGGCAAGGTGATCCCGCGCATCATGCGGGTCGGGGTCCGGGTCGGCAAGCCGCTCGACTTCTCGCGCTACGAGGGGATGGAGGACGACCGTTTCGTCCTGCGCTCGATCACCGACGAGATCATGTACGAGCTGATGCTGCTCTCCGGCCAGGAGTACGTCGACATGTACGCCACGTCGATGAAGGACCGTCTCGTCTCCGCGGCGCGCGCCAAGGCGCGGGAGCTGCAGGACGCCGCCAAGCCCGGCAGCGCGGCGCCCGAGCTCGAGGAGGCGCTCGACGCGGCCGAGGGCAAGCCGCGCGCATCCGCATCCAGCGACCCCACCCCGAAGAGCTCCGACGTCGATGCTGACGACGAGGGCGACAACGAGGGCGACGAGGGCGACGGACCGGTCGTCGCGGCGTCCTGAGTCCATGACCGTCCCTGGCGAGGCCGGCGCAGGTCCCGTCGAGCCGGTCTCGGCCGTCGTCGCCCCGTCGCACGCGGCCGCCACCGCAGCAGATCCGGAGAGGGCGACGCGCGTCCTCGACGACGAGCACGTCCTCGTTCGCGGCCTGTGGCGCGCTGTCGACGTCTTCCGGTGGCTCGCCCTCGCCTACGCCACGTGGGCGGTCTGGGAGCGGCACGGCCAGGTCGCGCGCCTCGGGGGAGCCGTCGCCGTGCTGGCCCTCCTCGCGGCCTGGACGGCGGTCCAGACCCTGCGGCCCATGCGCACCGTCCGCGCCTACGCGACCGAGCTCGTTCTCGGGTGCAGCGCGATCCTCGCGACCCGGCTCGTCGACGACCCCGACGTCATCACCGGGGGCGCCAAGACCATCCCGTCGATCTGGCCGACCGCTGCGGTCGTCGGGTTCGCCGTGCTGCGAGGCTGGCGAGGTGGCCTCGCGGCCGCGTCGCTCGTGGCGGCCACCTCCTTCGTCGAGGTGGTGCACCCGACGGCCAACACGATCTCCAACTCGATCTTCGGCCTGCTGCTCGGCGGCTGCATCGGCTACTGCGTCGACCTGGCGCGGGCGAGCCACGAGGCGCTGGCGGAGGCGATGCGACTCGACGCGGCGCGCAACGAGCGTGACCGCCTCGCACGCACCGTGCACGACGGGGTGCTTCAGACCCTCGCGTTCATCAACCGCAGCGCCGCCGACCTCGGCGGCGAGGCTGCCCGTCTCGGGGCGATGGCGGGGGAGCAGGAGCGCATCCTGCGCACCCTGGTGAGCCAGAGCGACCTCGCCGAGGTCGGGCGCGCCGTCAGCGGCGACGCCGACCTGCGGGTGCTGCTTCGGCACGTCGAGTGCGCCGGCGTGCAGCTCGTCGCGCCCGCCGACCCCGTCCGGCTGCCACGCCGCGTGGCCGACGAGGTCGTTGCCGCCGTGGAGGCGGCGCTCGACAACGTGCGCCAGCACGCCGGCGAGAGCGCCCGGGCGTGGGTGCTGCTCGACGACGACGGCAAGGACGTCGCCGTCACGATTCGCGACTCCGGCCGTGGCGTGCCGGCGGGCCGGCTCGACGAGGCGGTGGGTCAGGGGCGGCTCGGTGTGTCGTCCAGCATCCGGGGGCGGCTCGCCGACCTCGGGGGCTCCGCGAGCATCACCTCGGGGCCCGCCGGCGGGACCACGGTCGAGCTTCGCATCCCGAAGCCGCGGACGAACCGACGTCCCACCCGTCACCATGGTGATGCACCGGGCACCCGGCCCTCTCGACGACAAGCACCGTGACGCACCAGGAGGCCGCCATGCACGAGGACGGGAGCACGCCGCCCGAGCACATCAGTGTCGTCGTCGCCGACGACCACCCGATGTGGCGCGACGCCGTCGCCCGCGACCTCGTCGACGCCGGGTTCGAGGTGCTGGCGACCGCCGACGACGGGCGCTCGGCCCTCGCTCGCACGCGCGCCACGACGCCCGACGTCCTCGTGCTCGACCTCAACCTGCCCGGGCTGAGCGGGGCGCAGGTGTGCGCGGCCCTCGCCGAGGCCGGTGTGCCTACGCGCATCCTCATCCTCTCGGCGAGCGGCGACCACCAGGACGTCCTCGAGGCCGTCAAGGCCGGAGCCGTCGGCTACCTCGTGAAGTCGGCGGGCCGTGAGGAGTTCCTCGCGGCGGTGCGCGCGACTGCCGCCGGTGAGCCGGTCTTCACGGCCGGCCTGGCCGGCCTCGTGCTCGGGGAGTTCAGGCGGGTCAAGGCGGCTGGCGGCGGCACGCCCGAGCGACCCGTCCCCGAGCTGACCGACCGTGAGACCGAGATCCTCAAGTACGTCGCGACCGGCATGGGCTACAAGGAGATCGCGGCGATGCTGTTCCTGTCGCACCGCACCGTCCAGAACCACGTCCAGAACATCTTCGGCAAGCTGCAGATGCACAACCGCGTCGAGCTCGCCCGCTTCGCCATGGAGCGAGGGCTCGACCTCGCCGATCCAGCGTCACCCGCCTGACGGCATACGGGCCCTGGTCGCCGCGACGGGTCTCGCAGGTTTCGGGATGCGGACCCGTGCGGGAAGCGTGCGTGGTGGCGTCTACGCTTGCGGGGTGAACATGAGGACCGTCACCGCCGATGTCGGTCTCGAGCCCGCTGACGGGCACGAGGCCCTCGCCGCCCTCACGGCCGCGGCCACCGAGCTTGAGGCCTCGCAGCAGCCGGCCTGGCCCGACACCGCCGCGCTCGCCGAGGTGATCGAGACGCTCGCCTCGTATCCTCCCCTCGTCTTCGCCGGCGAGTGCGACATCCTCACCGACCGCATGGCCAAGGCCGCCGTCGGCGAGGCCTTCGTGCTGCAGGGCGGCGACTGTGCCGAGACGTTCGCTTCCGCCACGGCCGACAACATCCGCGACCGCATCAAGACCATCCTCCAGATGGCGGCGGTCCTGACCTACGGCGCCTCGGTTCCGGTCGTCAAGATCGGCCGCATGGCCGGGCAGTACGCCAAGCCGCGCAGCTCGACGGTCGAGACCCGCGAGGGGGTGACCCTGCCGGCGTTCCGCGGCGACATGGTCAACGACTTCGCCTTCCACGAGACAGCCCGCATCCCCGACCCGCAGCGCCTCGTCCGCGCCTACCACGCGAGCTCGGCGACGCTGAACCTCGTGCGTGCCTTCACCACCGGCGGCTTCGCCGACCTGCGGCACGTGCACGACTGGAACCGCGGCTTCGTCGCCAACTCCGCGAACGCGCGCTACGAGAAGCTCGCCAAGGACATCGACAAGGCGATGCGCTTCATGGCGGCCTGCGGGGCCGACTTCGACGCCATGCGCACCGTCGAGTTCTTCGCCGCCCACGAGGCGCTCCTGCTCGACTACGAGCGCCCCCTGACCCGCATCGACTCGCGGTCCGGTCGTCTCTACGACACGTCCGGCCACTTCGTGTGGGTCGGCGAGCGCACCCGCCAGCTCGACGGCGCGCACGTCGACTTCGTCTCGCGCATCAGCAACCCGATCGGCGTCAAGCTGGGTCCCAAGGCCGACATCGACGAGGTGCTGCGCCTCATCGACAAGGTCGACCCCAACCGCACCCCCGGTCGCCTGACGTTCATCACCCGCATGGGCGCCGGCACGATCCGCGACGCGCTGCCCGCGATCGTCGACAAGGTCACCGGCTCCGGCGCGACCGTCACGTGGATCTGCGATCCGATGCACGGCAACACGTTCGAGAGCTCGACCGGCTACAAGACGCGCGACTTCGAGGACATCGTCGAGGAGGTGCGCGGCTTCTTCGAGGTGCACCAGTCCCTCGGCACGATCCCGGGCGGCATCCACGTCGAGCTCACCGGCAACGACGTCACCGAGTGCCTCGGCGGCGCGGAGAAGATCATCGACTCCGACCTCGAGAAGCGCTACGAGTCGGTGTGCGACCCGCGCCTGAACCACCAGCAGTCGCTCGAGCTGGCCTTCGTCGTCGCCGAGATGCTCGGTCAGGCGTGAGCGCGGCGGTGACGTCGAGCCCCTTCAAGGCCGACCTGCTCAGCGACACGCTGACGAAGCCGAGCGAGGCGATGCGGGCTGCGATGGCCCGCGCCGAGGTCGGCGACGACGTGTTCGGCGAGGACCCCACGCTGCGGGCCCTCGAGGAGCGCGTTGCCGACCTGCTCGGGCACGAGGACGCGCTGTTCACGCCCTCCGGGTCGATGGCCAACCAGCTCGGAGTGCGCCTGCACGTCAAGCCGGGGGAGGAGCTCATCGGCGACTCCCTGGCCCACGTCGTGCGGGCCGAGCTCGGCGCCGCCGCGGTGCTGTCGGGCATCTCGTCGCGCACCTGGGTCTCCGACCGCGGCCGCTTCCGCGCCGACGACGCGAGCTCGCTGATGATCACCGGTGCCGGCCCGTACCAGGTCTGCACGGCGCTCGTGATCGTCGAGAACACCCACAACTTCGGTGGCGGCACGGTGCAGTCGATCGACGAGATCCGTCGGGCGCGCACGGTCACCCGCGAGCGTGGTGTGGCGATGCACCTCGACGGCGCGCGGCTCTTCAACGCCCACGTCGCCTCGGGTGTGCCGGTCGGCGACTACGGCCGTGAGTTCGACACCGTCTCGGTCTGCCTCAGCAAGGGCCTCGGCGCGCCCGTGGGCAGCGTGCTCGCCGGATCCGCAGCGGCCATGGCCGAGTCGCGCATCTGGCGCAAGAGGTTCGGCGGTGGCATGCGCCAAGCCGGAATCCTTGCTGCCGCAGGCCTCTACGCGCTCGAGCACAACGTCGAGCGTCTCGCCGACGACCATTCCCGCGCCCGCCGTGCGGCCGAGGCGATGGCCGAGGCGGCGCCCGGCTCGGTCGACCTCGCCACCGTCGAGACCAACATCGTCATCGTCGACGTCGCGGCAGCCGGGTGGACGTCAGCAGCCTTCGTCGAGGCGGCACTCGCCGCCGGCGTGCGCACGTATGCCGTGGGGCCGGGTGCCGTGCGCCTCGTCTGGCACCTCGACGTCGACGACGCCGGCACCGACGTCGCGATCGACGTCCTCACCGCCCTGCTGCGGTCCGCGCCCGCCACCTGAGCCGTACGCCCGGGCCCTGGTGGCGAAGGGTCGGGCCAGGTCTCCTCGTGAGTGCTGCGTCTCCTCGTCGGTGGCCCACCACTGACCATGACGCCCGATCGGGTACGGGCCGACTCTGCGCACCCAAGCCCAGCCCGGGCCCGGCGGACGGTCGTCGGGTCCGCGAGGGTCAGACCTCGTGGTGCAGGGCCTCGGCCGGGAGCTCTCCCGGGCGCCTGCGGGCGAGCAGCTCGACGGCATACATGGCCGCGAGCACGAGGGCACCGCCCGCGAGCATGCGCAGGGTCGCGCTCTCGTCGCCGAGCGTGACGGCGAAGAACGCGGCGAAGACCGGCTCGAGCGTCATGACGATGGCCGCCCGGGTGGCGGGCATGTGGGCCTGCGCCCACGTCTGCACCCACAGCGCGAGGATGCTCGCGAAGACGACCATGTAGAGCACCGAGGCCCACTGGCCCGGTGACGACGGCAGCACGATGCCCCCAGGCGCCGCGCCGACCAGGCAGAGCAGCGCGATGACGACCATCTGCACCACCGACAGGCCGGTCGCGATCTCGGAGGCGCTGTGGCGGCCCAGGCCGACGATGTGCAGGGCGTAGAGAGCGGCGGCCAGCAGGGTGATGGCCTCACCGACCCCGACCGAGAAGCCGTTGAGCGAGAGCAGCGCGAGGCCGCCGGTCGCGAGGGCGACCGCGGCCCAGGTGGATCCGGCGACACGCTCGCGCAGGAGCACGGCGGTGAAGACGGGTGTCAGCACGACGTAGGTGCCGGTGATGAAGCCCGACACCGAGGCGGGAGTGGACGCGAGCCCCTGGGTCTGGAGGATCTGGGCCAGTCCGTAGAGCGCGCCGAGGCCGACCCCGGCCCCGAGCTGCCGACCAGTCAGGGCCCGTAGCGGCCGCCAGAAGACGACGACCATGATGACCGCCGACAGGCTGAACCGGACGGCGAGGAAGTCGACCGGGGGCACCGTCTCGACGAGGTCGCGGATGAGGAAGAACGTCGAGCCCCACACGGCGGTCAGCGCGACGAGGAGCAGCGTGGCCAGGCGCGTGCGCGCCGCAGGTGTCATCAGCCGGCTCAGACGATCGTGAGGGTGATGGTGCTGCCCTTGGGCACCGCGGTGCCGGCGGGGACGTCCTGCGCGCGCACCTTCTTCTCGAACAGGTCGCCGAACGGGTACTGCTTCTGCACCTTGAAGCCGAGGTCGGTCAGCGCCTTCTCGGCCACGGTGTCCTGCTGGTCGACGACGTTGGGCACCGGCACCATGACCGGGCCCTTCGACACGACGACGGTGACGGTGTCGCCGCGGTGCAGCGTGCCCTTGGCGGGATCCTGCGACACCACCTGGCCCGCCGGGACGGTGTCGCTGTTGACGTCCTCGGCGCGGGCGACCTTGAGCCCGACCCGGGTGATCGCCGCCGACGCGGCGTCGAAGCCGGCGCCGGTCACGCTCGGGACCTTGATGGGCTCGCGTCCCTTGGACACGACGACGGCCACCTCGGCGTTGCGTCGCACGGATGCTCCTGCGGCCGGCTCCTGTGAGATGACGACGCCCTCGGGAACGGTCTCGCTCCAGTCCTCGCGGGTGCTGCCGAGGCGCAGGTTGACCGGGGTGAGGACGGGCCCGGCGTCGGCGACCTTCGTGCCGACGAGCTGGGGGACCGCATAGCGTTCCTTGCCCTTGGAGACGAGGACCCGCACGACGGACTGCTTGCCCAGCTCGCTGCCGGCCGACGGCTCGACGCGCAGCACGACGCCCTTGGCCTTGGTCTCGGAGAACTGCTCGACGGTGTCCATGCGCAGCGATGCCTGCGTCATGGCGGCCTCCGCCCGGCTGACCTGCTGCCCGACCACGGCGGGCACCAGCGTCGAGCCGCCCGGCCCGGCGGTGAACCACCAGCCGCCGAAGCCGAGGCCGGCCACGAGGAGGACGACGGCGGCCCAGAGCGGCCACCGCCGACGACGACGCGGCCGGTCGATGGGCATCGCGGCCGTGTGCTCGAGCCCCGGCGGGTCGTCGTGCACGGGCAGGCCACCGAGGCGGCTGGTGGTCGACACGGGCGGCAGCACGGACGTGGCGTGGTCGGTGCCCTCGCCCTCGGCGACGGCGCCTCGACGGTCGAGCTGTCCGGCCGACAGTCCACGTCGCACCGACCGGACCGCCGCCACGAACGCGGCCGACGACTCGAAGCGGTCGTCGGGCTCGACGGCGGTGGCACGCGCCACCAGGGCGTCGAGGTCGGCAGGGACGGCCGGCACGACCGACGACGGCGCGGCGATGGTGCCGTGGACGTGGTTGTAGGCGATCTGGATGGGCGTGGTGCCCGTCACCGCCTTGCGCCCGGTGAGCATCTCGAAGAGGAGCAGTCCGGCGGCGTACACGTCGCTGCGCGGGTCGGCGACGCCGCTCTCGACCTGCTCGGGCGAGAGGTAGGAGACGGTGCCGAGCAGCACCCCGGTCTGGCTCGTGGCCGTCTGGTTGTTGATCGCCCGGGCGAGACCGAAGTCCGCGACCTTGACCTCGCCGTCGCGCCGCACGATGACGTTCTCGGGCTTGACGTCGCGGTGGATCATGCCCGCTGCGTGGGCCGCGCGCAGCGCGAGCAGGATCGGCTCGAGGATGGCCAGCGCCTCACGCGCCGTGAGCGGCGCCTCCTCGTGGATGACGTCGCGCAGCGTCTTGCCCTCGACGAGCTCCATGGCGAGGAACACCTCCCCGTCGTCCTGGCCCTGGTCGAAGACAGCCACGACGTTCGGGTGGCTCAGGCGAGCGGCGGAGCGGGCCTCGGAGCGGAAGCGCTCGACGAAGACGTCGTCGGCCGCGAGCCCCGGGCGCATGATCTTGAGCGCGACCTCACGGTCGAGCCGTGCGTCCAGCGCCACGTAGACAGAGGCCATGCCTCCGTCTGCGAGGTGGGAGAGGATGCGGTACCGGCCGTCGATCACCCGACCGACGAGGGCGTCCGCCACGCTGGAC
>JABFXB010000015.1 GCA_013361975.1 Dermatophilaceae bacterium | reverse complement strand
CGCCGCCGCGATGGCGGCGACTTCCCGCAACATCGGCCGCACCCGCCAGGCCGTCGCCTCGGGCGTCCCGATGCAGCAGGCCGCCTCGCTCATCGCCTTCGACGACGAGCAGCGGGCCGCCGCGCAGGAGTGACCTCACGGCTGGGGGTACGTTGTCGCCATGAGCGACGCCCCCGGCCCGGCCGGGTTCACCTCGGCGTCGGGACGGCCCGACGAGCAGTTCGACGTGCCCCTCCCCACCCAGGCGTTGCCCATCGCCGAGCCGACCCGTGAGCTTCCCGCGGCGACGGCCGCGCCGGCCCCCGCGCCTCCCGTCGCCCCGAGCCCGTATGCCGTCCAGCCGAGCTGGTGGCCCCCGCCCACCGGGGCGGCGCCCGCCTCCACGACCGCTCGTGCCGACAGCAGGGTCGACCCCCTCATCGGCCAGGTGGGCGCGGCCCTGTTCTGGGTCACGGTCGGGTGGTGGCTCTTCTTCGTCGTGCGCCTCCTCGGCCGCATCGTCCGGGTGGGCTTCGGCGACACGCTCGTCATCCGCACCATCGACATGGGCCCTGAGGAGACGGTGGTCGCGGCGGTGCTGTCGGTGCTCGCGGCGCTCCTGCTGCTGCTCGGGCGGGGCCGCGCGGGCCGGTCCCCGCTCGGGTGGGCGTCGTTGGTCCTGGCGGTGCTCACCCTGGCCCTCACCGTCTGGCGGCTCCTGCCGTGAGCCGGGTCGGCTGAGGGACCCCCGGTGCTGACCCCCTCGGCGGCCGACGCGGTCGCGGACGCCTACGACCTTCCGGGCCCCGCTCGTCTGACGGGGCCGGTCGCGCGCGGACAGCTGGGCCAGATCTGGCGGCTCGACACCGCGGCGGGCAGCCACGCGGTCAAGGAGTGGTTCGCCACGCCCGACCTCGACGACGTCTCCCGGGACGCCGACTTCGTCGAGGCCGCCCTGGCGGAGGGCGTCTTCACGCCCCGGCTCGTGCGAACGCCCAGCGGCGACGTCGCGGCTCTCGTCGCGGACACGGCCGTTCGGGTCTTCGAGTGGGTCGACCTGCGCTCACGCTCTCGACTGCTCGACCCGGCGGCGGTCGGCCGCACGCTCGCGGCCCTGCACCGGGCCGGGGCTCCCGCCGACGCTGCGGTCGACAACTGGTTCGCCACGGGGTTCGGCGAGGCCAGCTGGCGCGAGCTGCACCAGCGCCTCGTCGACGAGGACGCGCCGTTCGCCGGCGAGCTCGGAGCCCTGGTCGACGAGCTCGTCGCCGTCGAGTCGGTCATGGAGCCGCACGAGTCGCCGATCACCTGCCACCGCGACCTGTGGGCCGACAACGTGCTCGCCTCCGCAGACGGACGCATCTGCGTCATCGACTACGAGAACATGGGCCCGGCAGACCCCAGCCAGGAGCTCGCCATGGTGCTCTTCGAGTTCGGCGACGACGACCCGTCGCGGGCGCGACGGCTCAACGCGGCATACCGCGACGCCGGCGGCCCGGGGCACGTCACCCGCCGCGGCCACTTCACGATGCTCGTCGCCGAGCAGGCCCACATCGGACAGCTCGCCTGCTCGCGCTGGGTCGGCGCGACCAAGGAGGCCGAGCGTGCCCGCCTCGCGCACTGGTTCCTCGAGATCCCGGACGACCCGGTGACGCTGCCCCGCATCGACCGCATCCTCGCCGCCGTCACCTGAGCACCGCGGGCACCGTGCGTCGGCATATCGTGACCGCGTGACGAGTGTCGGGCGCCTGCTGCTGGCGCAGGTGAGGTCGATCGGTTCGCGCAACGCCTGCGTCAAGGCGAGCGAGCTGCCCGGCGGCCCGTGGACGGCTCGGGGGCAGCGCACCTACCGCACCGGCGCGGGCGGCAGCACCAGCGACGCGATCACACGCGCCCGCACCGCGCGCTCGGTGACGAGCGTGCGGGCGTACCAGGAGGTCGGCCGCGCCGACCTGTTCATCCAGGTCATCCCCTTCGCCTCGCCGGAGGACGCGCGGGCCGGGCTCGGCGAGCTGCGCGCGCTGCCACGCACGATGCCGAAGAGCAAGGGCCTCTCGGACGTCGGCGAGCTGCGCACGGTGTCCCCGCCCGAGGTGGCGGGCACCAGCCACGTCGAGGCGGCCGAGCAGCCGTTCGTCCTCGACGGCGAGCACTCGCGCACGCTCACGGCGTGGTGCGTCGTCGGCAGCACGGTCGTCGTCGCCGCCCTCGGCGGCCGTTCCGGGGCGGTTCGGTGGCCGCAGCTCGCCGAGATCCTCGAGGCCCAGGCCGCCGCCCTCACCCACCCGAAGTGACGGTGACTGCGCGTTCTTTCGATTGGGCGGGCCAGTCGGGGCTGAGCTTCACGACGTCGCCGACCACCACGACAGCGGGGGCGCGCACGCCGCGTGACCGGGCGAGGTCGGCGATCGTCGCGACGGTGCCCACCGTCGTGCGCTGGTCGGCCGCGAACCCGCGCTCGACGACGGCCACCGGGCAGTCGGCCGAGCGCCCGTGCGCGACGAGCAGCTCTGTCGTGCGGGCGAGCTGGGTGACGCCCATGAG
>JABFXB010000159.1 GCA_013361975.1 Dermatophilaceae bacterium | reverse complement strand
CTGTGTCGCGCCGCCGCGCCCGAACGAGGACCCCAGACTGGGGACCGTGGAGGAGTGTCAAATACGCGCCTGGTTCTCGATCTGGATCGCTCCGGCTGCCGTGAACAGCTTCTTGATGAGGTAGTTCTCCTCGTTGTCGAGCGTCGCGCCGCCGAGCGAGGCGATGGCCATGGTGCGCCGCAGCGGGCGCCCCTTCTCGTCGTGGTCCTGCCAGCCGGCACGGCGGCTCGCGACGAAGCGCTGCGCGATCATCTCGACGGCCGTGGCCCGCGACAGGCGCTCCCAGTCGGTGCCGCCCGGGCGCCGGTAGAGCACCTCACGCACGCGGCTGGGGTTGTTGACGAGCTGCTCGCTCGCAGATCCCTTGGGACACAGGCGGCCGCGCGAGACCGGCGAGTCGGGGTCGCCCTCGATCTGCACGACCTTCTCGTCCTTGACGTAGACCTTCTGGCCGCAGCCGACGGCGCAGTAGGGGCAGACGCTCTGGACGACGCGGTCGGCGGTGGAGGTGCGCGGCTTCAGGCCGCGCGTGCGCTCCGAGGTGACGGCCGGGCCACGACCCAGGAAGTCACCGGACTGGAACTGCCGGACCACTGGCCACGACAGGAACGTCTTCTTCGCCTCCATGGCGCCAACCTTTCCCGGCGCACGGGGGCGCCGGCCGAGTGTCACGACCTCTCGTACCTCTCCTTTCCCACAAGGCACGGAGTCTTAACCACCCTAGGCACGCGGGCACCGGAAAAGGTGGCTTGCGGCCCACCTAGAATCGAGGCCCATGAAGGCGCGAGGGGTGGCGACCGGGCTGCTGCGCTGGGGGCCGCACGGTGGCGCCCATCGGGTCGCGTTGCGCGCGGGGGTTTCCGTGCTCGTCCCGCTGCTCGCGCTCGTGCTCCTCGGGCGCGTCGAGTGGACGCCGTATGCCGCCTTCGGGGCCTTCACGTCGCTCTACGGCCGCAACGACGCACGCGCCCAACGGGCAGGTATGCAGGTGGTGGCCGGCGTCGCCCTCACCGTCGCGGTGACGCTCGGCGCCCTCGTCGCGCTCGCACCCGACTCGCGCTGGCTCGTGGTGCCGCTGGGTGCGCTGCTCGCCGCCGCCGGGTCGCTGGCCTCCGACGCGTACCGCTGGCACCCGCCCGGGCCGCTCTTCCTCGTCTTCGCCTTCACGGTCTGCGCCATGGTGCCGGCGGTCCCGACGACCGTGCTGGTGGCCGCGGCCGTGGCGAGCGCCAGCGTGCTCTTCTCGCTCACCGTGTCGCACGTCGGAGTTCTGCGTGTGGGTGGCGAGTGGCAGCGTCCCGACCTGCCCGCACCGACCTTCCGCGACGCGCTCGGAGCGCCCGGCGCCCGCGTCCACCTGCTGCGCCACGTCGTCGCGCTCGGGGTGTCGGGCGCGATCGCGACGGCGCTCGAGTGGGCGCACCCGTACTGGGCGATGGTCGCCGCGGTCGTCGTGCTCTCGGGCCCCGACCTCGCCTCGCGGCTCACGCGCGGCCTGCACCGGGTCGTCGGCACGGCCCTCGGCGTCGTCGTCGCCGCCCCGATCCTGCTGTGGTCGCCGCAGGGGGCCTGGGCCGTGCTCGTCATCGTCGTGCTCCAGGTGCTGACCGAGCTGGTCGTCGGGCGCAACTACGGCGTCGCCCTGCTCTTCATCACCCCGCTGGCGCTGATGATGGGCCAGCTCGCGCACGCGGCGCCGGTCGGGCCGCTCCTGCGCGACCGCCTGTTCGAGACGGTCCTCGGCGCCCTCGTCGGGGCGGTCGTGCTGCTCCTCACCCCTGACCGCCGGTGATTGGGCCGACGGCGTCGCGCGACGGCATACTCGCGTGGTGACGAAGAACCTCAGCGAGCGCATCCCCCGGGACCCCGACCCCGACGGGCTCTACGAGGTCTTCACGGAGTGGACCGCCGAGCGGGGACTCACCCTCTACCCGCACCAGGAGGAGGCGTTCCTCGAGGTGCTGAGCGGCAGCAACCTCATCCTGTCGACGCCGACCGGCTCGGGGAAGTCGCTGGTCGCGACGGCGGCCCACTTCACGGCGCTGGCCGAGGACCGCGTGTCGTTCTACACGGCCCCGATCAAGGCGCTCGTGTCGGAGAAGTTCTTCGCCCTCTGCGAGCAGTTCGGCGCCGACAACGTCGGCATGATCACCGGCGACGCGTCCGTGAACGCCGACGCGCCGATCATCTGCTGCACGGCCGAGATCCTCGCCAACATCGCGCTGCGAGAGGGCAGCTCGGCCGACATCGGTCTCGTCGTCATGGACGAGTTCCACTTCTACTCCGAGCCCGACCGCGGCTGGGCGTGGCAGGTGCCGATCCTCGAGCTGCCCCAGGCGCAGTTCGTCCTCATGTCGGCGACGCTCGGCGACGTCACGATGTTCCGCGACGACCTGACCCGGCGCACCGGGCGGTCGACCGGCGTCATCACCGGCACCGAGCGCCCCGTGCCGCTGGAGTTCTCGTATGCCGTCACGCCCCTCCACGAGACCATCGAGGAGCTGCTCGAGAAGGACCGCGCCCCCGTCTACGTCGTGCACTTCACGCAGGCGGCCGCGCTCGAGCGCGCCCAGAGCCTCGTGGCCGTGAAGATCACGACGCGCGAGGAGCGCGAGGCCATCGCCACGCGCATCGGCGCGTTCCGCTTCGGCGCCGGCTTCGGCCGCACGCTCTCGCGGCTCGTGCGCCACGGCATCGGCGTGCACCACGCCGGCATGCTGCCGAAGTACCGCCGCCTCGTCGAGCAGCTCGCCCAGGACGGCCTGCTCAAGGTCATCTGCGGCACCGACACGCTCGGCGTCGGCATCAACGTGCCGATCCGCACCGTGCTGCTCACCGGCCTGACGAAGTTCGACGGCACGAAGCAGCGCACCCTCAAGGCCCGCGAGTTCCACCAGATCGTCGGGCGGGCCGGTCGAGCCGGGTTCGACGCCCGCGGCTGGGTGGTGGCGCAGGCTCCCGAGCACGTCATCGACAACCTGCGCGCCGTCGAGAAGGCCGGCGACGACCCCAAGAAGCAGAAGAAGATCCAGCGCAAGAAGGCGCCCGACGGCTTCGTCAGCTGGTCGGAGGAGACGTTCGAGCGGCTCATCGCCGCCGAGCCCGAGCCATTGCAGCCACGGCTGCGGGTCTCGCACTCGATGCTCGTGAACCTGCTTGCGCGAGAGGGCAACCCGGTGGCCCACGCCGTGCGGCTGCTGTCGGACAACCACCACGAGACCAAGGACCAGCGACGCCTCCAGCGGCACGCGCTGGTGCTCGCCAAGGAGCTGATCACGTCGGGTGTCGTCGAGCGGCTCGGCACCGCCGAGTCGTCGGGGCGCCGGCACGCCCTGACGATCGACCTCCAGCGCGACTTCGCGCTCAACCAGCCGCTCGCCCCGTTCGCCCTCGCGGTGATGGACACCCTGGACCCCGAGTCCGAGACGTACGCCCGTGACCTCGTCTCGGTCATCGAGGCGATCCTCGAGGACCCGCGCCAGGTGCTCTGGGCGCAGGAGTTCAAGGCGCGCGGCGAGGCGGTCGCCGCGATGAAGCTCGACGGCATCGAGTACGAGGAGCGCATGGAGCGGCTCGAGGAGGTGAGCTGGCCCAAGCCGCTCGCCGACCTGCTCGAGGTGACGCTGGCGGCCTACCGACAGACGCACCCGTGGATCTCGGCCGACGCCCTGTCACCCAAGTCGGTGGTCCGCGAGATGTACGAGCGCGGCATGACCTTCAACGAGTTCGTCTCGTACTACGGCCTTTCCAGGTCGGAGGGGCTCGTGCTGCGCTACCTCACCGACGCCTACCGGGCCCTGCGCCGGACCGTCCCCGAGTCGCACCGCACCGAGGAGCTCGAGGACGTCATCGAGTGGCTGGGCGAGCTCGTGCGCCAGACCGACTCGAGCCTGCTCGACGAGTGGGAGGACCTCGTCAACCCGAGCGACGCCGTCCTCGCGTCGACCGACGTGGCGCCGCCCGCCCGGCCGATCACCGCCAACGAGCGCGCGTTCACGGTGATGATCCGCAACGCGATGTTCCACCGGGTCGAGCTCGCGGCACGCGACGAGTGGGAGGCGCTGGGCGAGCTCGAGGCCCGCGTGGCCGAGCTCATCGACCCACCCCAGAAGGTCGTCATGGACGCCGACGCCTGGAACGAGGCACTCGGCGCCTACTACGACGACCACGACGCCATCGCCACCGACCAGGGCGCCCGCTCCCCCGCCCTGCTGCAGGTCGAGAGGGCGCCCGGCGAGCTGCGCCTGCGCCAGGTCGTCGTCGACCCAGACGACGACCGCGACTGGGGCATCAGGGCGGTCGTCGACCTCGCGGCGAGCGACGACGTCGGCGCCGCCGTGCTGACGGTCACCGCGTTCGAGCGCCTCGACGGCTGACCCGACGGTCCTTCCCTCAGGCGCCGGACTCGGCGAGCCGCTTGAGCTCGGCCATCGCGCCCGTCGTCTGGCCGGGCAGCTGGCGCCGGATCATCGGCGTGAACACCTTGCCGAAACCCTTGGTGTCGATCGTGACCGTGTGCGTGAGCGTCGTCTGGTCGGGCGTCGCTCCGGGAGCGACGTCGAAGTCGACGGTGACGTCCATCATCTTGTCGGTGAAGCGGTTGGTCAGCTTGCGGTCCTGCTCGCGGGCGACGACCGAGCCGTCCATGACACCTGTGCGGTTGCCGTCCTTGTAGTGGTACTTCAGGCGCGTCCCGACCGCGGTCGGGCCGCCGGAGAGGTTGTCGAGCCGGGTGCACCGCTTGAGCCACTCGGGCGCTCGGGTGACGTCGTCGAGGATGGCGAAGACCGCTGCGGGAGAGGCATTCACGGTCTCGGTGTGCGAGTAGTCGGGCATGGGTTCATGCTCCCACCACCGCTAGGTTGGTGCGGTGGATCTGCGCACCCGGTCCTTCGACCACGACGGCGTGCTCGTGTCGCCCCCGCACGACGGCAACGGCACGGGCGTGCTCGTGCTCTCGGGCTCCAGCGGCCGCGTCGAGACCGACCGGGCGCGCCTGCTCGCCACCGCCGGGGTCTCGGCCGCCCTCACCCACCGCTGGTTCGACAGCCCGGGTCTGCCGGCCGGCATCTGGGAGTACCCTCTCGAGGCCTTCGACGCCTCCGTCGAGACCCTCGCCGCCGAGTGCGACCGGGTGGTGCTGCTCGGGTCGTCGAAGACCGCCGAGGGCTTCCTGCTGTATGCCGCCCACGCCCCCCGCGTCGACGCCGTCGTGGCGCTCGCGCCGAGCCACGTCGTGTGGGCCAACGTCGGACCGGGACCCGGCGGCGAGCTTCGACCCCAGCACTCCTCGTGGAGCCGCGCGGGGCAACCTGTCCCGTTCGTCCCCTACGACGACGACGCCGAAGCGGTCGGCGACCCACCGGCATACGAGCCCGTCTACGCCCAGAGCCTCCTGAGCGCGGCGGACCGCGTGACGGCTGCGACGATCCCCGTCGAGCGGTTCTTCGGCGACGTGCTGCTCGTCGCCGGTGGCGACGACCGGGTCTGGCCCGCCGTCGCCTCCGCTCGGGCGGTCGAGGCGCGCCGGACGGCATACGGCCTGCCGACCACCCTCGTGACGCACCCCGGTGCCGGTCACCGGGTCATCCTGCCGGGCGAGCACGTCACGGAGGGCGGCCGGCCGATGGCCCGCGGCGGCACCGAGGCCGCCGACCGCGAGCTGGGCGAGCTCGCGTGGCCCGAGATCAGACGGGTTCTGGGCCTGGTCCGCTGAACCGGACCTGCCGCTGGAGACGTCCGCATGGGTATGTTCTCCAATGCTCACGCGGACCCTCGACCGACAGGACACGTGCATGGACTCCACAGACGTCAAAGCCGTCTCGCGGCGGGCCGGTGACCACCCGGCCCTCGAGACGACCGCGCGCATCGGCTACGCGGTCAACGGCGTGCTCCACATCGTCATCGGCGCGATCGCCCTGAGGCTCGCGTTCGGGTCGAAGGGCTCCAGCGCCGACCAGTCGGGCGCGCTCGGCTCGATGGCCCACAACGGCTTCGGGGTCTTCGTGCTCTGGGTCGCCGTCGTCGCGTGGCTGGGCCTGGCGATCTGGCAGGTCACCGAGGCGATCTCGGGCGGCCTCGAGGTGGGCGACCGGCTCAAGGCGGTCGCCAAGGCCGTCGTCTACCTCGTCCTGTCGTGGACCGCCTTCAAGTTCGCGAGCGGCAGCGGCACGTCGAGCAGGAGCCAGTCGGCCGACTTCACCGCGGCCCTGATGAAGAAGCCCGCCGGCACCTGGCTCGTCGGCGCCGTCGGCCTCGCCATCATCGGCGTCGGCGTCTACCACGTCGTCAAGGGGTGGAAGCGGAAGTTCCTCGCGGACCTCGAGACCCACCCCAGCCCGTGGACCGTCAAGGCCGGTCGCTTCGGCTACGTCGCCAAGGGCATCGCTCTCGCGATCGTGGGCGGCCTGTTCATCCTCGCCGCCGTGCGGCACAAGCCGAGCGAGGCACGTGGCCTCGACGGCGCCCTGCGCAGCCTGCTCGGTGCGCCCGGAGGTGAGGTGCTGCTCGCGCTCGTGGCCCTCGGCCTCATCGCGTTCGGCGTCTACAGCTTCGGCCGCGCCCGCCACGCCCGCGTCTGACCGGTCCGGGCAGGCGCCACCGACGCGCCGAGACGGCCCGGAACCCGCCCCACCCCGGGCCGGGTTCCGGGCTGTCTCGCTCTCCCGTGCATCAGGACGGCCCTCACGCGCTCTGTCTCGTTACGCATCACGAGTGCAGGAGGAAGCACGATGAACACGCCGTACCTGAACGAGGTCGTCGCCCGTCAGCGCACCGCCGACCTGGGTCGCCGGACGCGACGCGCACAGCGGCCCGTCGTCGACCCGCCGACGACCCCCCGCCGCGGGATCGTCCTCGCCTTCGGGTGGCTCGCGCGCCCGTCGCAGGCAGTCCCGGGCTGATCGGCCTGACGGGCCTCGCCGACGAGACGCCGCTGGCCGGGAACCGCGAAGGTTCCCGGCCAGCGGCCTGCCCGGACGGCGTACGCGGGCTCAGCGCGAGACGGCCTCGCGAGCCTTCGCGCCCACCCGGCCGCTGTCGGTGCGGCGGCGCAGGTAGTGCCACGCCAGGAGGAAGCAGACGACGCCGTTGACGGCACCGACGAGGATGTCGACGAGGTGGTGCATGCCGCGGTAGAGGCGCGCCCACGCGACGAGGAACGGGATGACCACGCAGACGACGGTGGCGAGCCGGCGCAGCCACGCACGCTCGATGCGCTGGGCCATCATCGCGAAGGTCAGGTAGAGCGCCGTGGCGGCGCCGACGTGACCGCTGGGGTAGCTCGACGTCGGCGGGGCGGGGTCGAGGTGGGGAACCTTCGGGCGGGGGCGGTCCGCGATGGTCGTGGCCGCCACGAACACGCTGGCCTGCACGGCGATCGCGATGGCGGGGACGACGGCATACCACCACTGCTTGGTGCGCCACCAGATCAGGGCGACCGCGATGACGCAGACGCCGATGATGATCTCGGTGTTGCCGATGCGCGACCAGACCATGGTGATGGTGTTCCACAGCTCGGTGCGGCCCGACGCGACGGACCTGCTGACGCCCTCCTCCCACGGCATCCCGCCGAACGGGCCCGTGATGAGGAAGCCGAAGCCGGTGATGAGGGCGAAGAGGACGAGCGCGGGGGCGAGCACCCGCAGCGCGGCGTCGCGCAGTGCCGACCCGGGGGTCGGTCTCGACGAGTCGATCTCGTAGCGGTGGACGAAGGTGTGGTTCACGGGCTGCCTTTCGCTTGCTCGGGCCCGGACCTGCCCTCGGGGGGAGGGGGATCGTCCGGGCTCTGGGGATTCCACCCGAGGTATCCGACGTAGGACGCCGTGCCGAGGCCGATGCCGAAGAGCACACCGGCCAGGACGTCCGAGGGGAAGTGCACGCCGAGGAAGACCCTGTCGAGCGCCGTGATGAGCACGTATGCCGCGAGGCCGGCCACCAGCCAGCGGCGAGCGATCGCCGACAGCACCGGCCAGAGCAGCAGCGTCATCACCGTGGCGATCACCGCGGCGTTGGCGGCGTGGCCCGAGGGGAAGCTGAAGCCGGGGGCGTGCGAGACGGGGTCGCTCACGACGGGACGGGCCCGTCGGACGACCTCCTTGAGCACCAGCTGGAGGTTCCAGCCGACCATCATCGTGACGAACGCCCAGAGGCACCGGGTCGCCAGCTCGCGGTGCCGGCGCCACAGCACGAGGCAGACGGCCGACGCGGCGATGTAGGGCCATTTCGGCTGCGTCGCCTCCTGCCACACGATGAGTGCGGTGCGGAACCACGGGTTGTCGCGCGTGATGTCGGTCGCGGCGACGATGAGCCGCTCGTCGAGCTCGATCACGGGTAGGAACTTCTCGCGCACGACGAAGGCCAACGCCGTGATCGGCACCGCGAAGACCAGTCCGAACCCCACGGCTCGCAGCAGCCGGCGGGCCCGGCCCGGCGACCTCGGTGAGATCCTGCGCGGGTCAGCCAACGCGTACCACCAGCGAGCTCGGGATGACCCGGGCCGCGAGCGCGCGGTGCGGGCCCACGGGGTCGCCGTCGATCTCGGCCTCGACGGGGCGCTGTGCCTCGACGGTCAGACCTGCGGCGACGAGCCGGTCGAGGCGCTGGTGCCCGGCGCGGTGACGGGTCGCGACGTCGGCCAGCACCGACATCCACCCGAACGCCCCACGGGGTGCGAGCACGACCGCGTCGAGCATCCCGTCGTCCAGCTTCGCCTCGGGCATCAGCTCGACCCCGCCCTGCAGGGTGCCGCAGTTGCCGACGATGACGGCGCGCGCGTGCTTGGAGACGTCAGAGCTCCTCGCCCCGACGACACCCTCGCTCCCCTGCGCCTTCACCTCGGCCGTGAACCCGCGGCCCGACACCTTCTTGAACGCGGCCAGCACGTAGGCGACCCAGCCGACGGCCTCCTTCACCTTCTCGTCGGTGTCGGCCATGATCTCGCCGTCGAGGCCGAAGCCCGCCATGACGAGGAAGACCTCCTCGTCGTCGGCGACCCCGGCCGGGCTGTCCTTCGTCGCGTGGCTCGACTCCGGCTCGGGCAGGTCGTCGGCGAGCCGCACGGCACCGACGTCGATGCGGCGGTCGCGCCCCTCGACGAGGGCCCGGGCCGCGTCGTCCAGGGAGCCGACCGGGACCCCGAGGTTGCGGGCCAGCAGGTTGCCGGTGCCGCCGGGCAGCAGGCCCAGCGCGACGTCGGTGCCGACGAGTGCCGACGCGACGGCACGGACCGTCCCGTCACCGCCGAGCGAGGCGACGACGTCCGCGCCGTCGCGCACCGCCTCGCGCGCCTGCTTCTCGCCCGTCTCCTCCGCCGTCGTCTCGACCCAGCGCGGCTCGGCCCAGCCGTTGTCGGCGCACACCTTGGCGACCGTCGCCTGCGCGTCGTGGAGGTCGTCGACCCGGAGCGGGTTGTAGACCACCGTGAGGCTGCGCCGGGCGCTGGAGACGTCTGACATGTTCGGATCCTAGGGCTCGTGGCGTGAGGGGAGGCGGCCGTCGAGCTCGACCGACTGTTGACGTACCCAGAGAGGCCTGTCAGCCGAACCCCAGCGTGTCCCATGCGCACGCCCAGTGTCCGCCAAGAGCCCGGCTGTAGCGTGCGCTCGTGCACCTCATCCGCGCTCGCCTGGCTCTGGCCGCCGCCGTCGGAGTCCTCGCCGGCCTGTTCGTCCCCCTCGGGCCGGCCCACAGCGTGCTGACCCACACCCTCGCCGGCTTCGTCGTCGGGGGGCTGGTCTTCGCCGTGCCGCTGCTCGTCCACGTCCTGCGGCAGGACGCGTCGTCCACCGAGGAACGCGTCCGGGGCCGCGACGGCGACGCCGCCTGGTACGACGTCGTCGTCATCGTCGTCGGGCTCGCGAGCCTGGCCGGTGTCGCAGTGCTGCTCATCGGCGGCCAGTCGAAGGGGACGGCCCAGATCGTCGACGCCCTCGTCGGCGTGCTCGTCGTGGCTGTCGGGTGGCTCTGCGTCCACACGGTCTACGTGATGCGCTACGCGCGCCTCTACTACGCGAGCACCTCGAGCTCGCAGGACGCCCACGCCCCGATCGACTTCAACATGGAGGAGGCCCCCTCCTTCAGTGACTTCGCCTACTTCTCGTTCAACCTCGGGATGGCCTACCAGGTGTCCGACACGGCGGTCCGCTCCACGCAGGTGCGACGGGTCATCCTGGGGCACTGCCTGCTGGCCTACCTGTACGGCACCATCGTGATCGCGTCGACGATCAACCTCGTGGCCGGCATCGGCGGCAAGAGCGGCGGCTGAGCTGCCGGGCGAGCGCGTCGTCCCGGGGCGGCTACTCGAGGCCGAGCCGCGCCTTCTCGTCCTTGACCCAGAGGCCGAGGAGGCCGCCGAAGTGGGCCATGAACCTGTCGCGCTCGTGCGCCGGGTAGGTCGTGACCACCGTCGAGCGCAGCAGGTGCTCGAACGTGTCGGACTGCACCCACTCGAGCACTGCGGCGTCGAGGTGCGGCAGGTGCTTCTCGCACCACGCCCAGTACTTGTCGGTCTCGAAGTACTCGTCGGCGATGGCGATGTAGGCATCGAGCTTCTGCTCGTCGCTCAGGTCGTCACGGTCGGCGACGTCGAAGTAGCGGCGCATCTCTAGGTCCATCGGGCCACGGCGGCCGGTGACGACGCAGTAGGCCGACCAGCGCACGAGCGCCTTGATCGCCCACGGGAAGTAGTAGTGGAGCGAGGTCACCGCGACGTCGGGGCACGCGTTGGCGTAGTCGATCGGGTAGACGTCGTCACCCTTGACGAGCATCTCGCACGAGTTGAACTCCCAG
>JABFXB010000242.1 GCA_013361975.1 Dermatophilaceae bacterium | reverse complement strand
TCGAGGTCAGCGAGCCGGCTCCTCAGGAGCTCGAGCGTCGACGGTTCCGGGGCCATGATTCGAACATACCTTCGACCACCGACAGCGGCCGAGACCGGTTGCCCGGACGCTGCGGTCGCGAGGGGCGTGCCACACCTACACTCCCGATCGTGTCGTGGTCACTCTGGTTCACCCTCGTCGCCGCCGGGGCGCTGATCTCGTTCACCCCGGGCGCGGGCGCCATCAACACGATGGCCAACTCCCTGGGCTCGGGCTGGAGCCGATCCATCTGGGGCATCCTCGGGCAGCAGGTGGCCCTGCTCGCCCACATCGCGATCGTCGCCGCGGGTGTCGGGGTGCTCGTGGCCGGGTCGCCGCTGCTCTTCAACGTCATCCGCTATGCCGGCGCCGCCTACCTCGTGTTCCTCGGCGTGCGGCAGTACCGGTCGAGGGCCGCCGCGGCCCGGGTCGGCGAGCTGCGGCGCGAGCCGGCCTGGTCGATGTTCCGCCGCGGGCTGCTCGTCAACCTCACCAACCCGAAGGCCGTCGTCTTCTTCCTCGCCTTCACCCCGCAGTTCATCCGTCCCGAGCAGCCGCTGCTGACGCAGTACGCGGTGCTCGCGGCGACGGTCGTGGCGATCGACGTCGTCGTCATGTGGTTCTTCTTCGCCGCGGCGGCGCGGGGCCTCGGCCGGCTGACGCAGCGCGAGTCGGGCCAGCGCACCCTCAACCGCGTCTTCGGGGGTCTGTTCGTCGGTGTCGGCGTCCTGCTCGCGACCGTGCACTAGCCCGGGCGAGCCATCGACACGCGTCGATGGCGCCACCCGTCGAGTGGCGCCATCGACGAACCGGCTTGCGGCTCAGACCATCTCGGGCACATCGAGGTGTGCGATCGCGAGCGTGAACTCGCCCACCTCCATGATGCGCGTGCCGGTGTCGGCCGCGAGGTCGGCGCGCAGACCCATGGCTGCGTTCCGGGTCGTCATCATCGCCTCGGTCGAGTCGTACGTCACTGTGACGCAGGCGCGCCCGGAGGGGCGGTCGACGAACATGCTCGCGCTGCAGAAGCCCTCGAACTGCTCGACGTGGGGCATGATCCCCATCCGGAACGAGTCCATGACTCGGTCGATCGAGCCGGGGTCGGACTGCGTCCAGGTGATGCGGGCGCAGCAGCCGTCGGCGGCGCGGTGGTCGCGGTGCAGGTAGGCGATCTCCCACTCGTCGACCGTCGCCTCACCGCCCATCAGCTCGGCGGCCTGGGTGCGCAGCGGCTCGACCATGGACGCCGTCGCGCGCATCGCCTCCTCGTCGCGCCACGCGGTCGTCACGATGCAACGGCCGCTCGTGCGGTCGGCGACCATGGACAGCCCCACGCACCCGTCCATCGCCCTGACCTTCGGCATCACCACGTCCTGCACGTGCGTGATGCCGGTCTCGATCATGCCGGGACGGCCCATGACCGTCGTGGAACGTGCGTGCACGGCCCACCTCCCTCGGTCGAGGCAGCGCCCGGACGGCGCCGCCGTCACCGACCAGACTCCTCCCCCGAGCGCGCCCCGACAATGCCCCCGTGGGCGTATGCCGTCTCGCCCGCCGCCGACAGGACGCCCCCTCGGCGTCGGCTCAGTCCGGCGTCGCGGCGGCTCGAGCCGCCGTCGGCAGTGCCCCGATGACGTGGTCGACCGCCTCGTCGTCGTGCGACGCGGACACGAACCACGCCTCGAACGCGCTCGGCGGCAGGTGCACGCCCTGACCGAGCATCGAGTGGAAGAACCGGCGGAACGCCGCCGTGTCCTGGTCCTTGGCCTCGTCGTAGCCGGTGACGGCGCCGTCGCGGAAGAAGACGGAGAACATCGAGCCGGCCCACTGGATGGTGTGCGGCACCGAGGCCGCCGAGAGCTCGTTCGTGACGGCATCGGCGATGGCGTGGGCGACGGTGTCGAGCCGCTCGTACACGGCAGGAGTGCAGCCCTGCAGGGTCGCGAGGCCCGCCGCGGACGCCACGGGGTTACCGGAGAGCGTGCCCGCCTGGTAGACCGGCCCCTGCGGCGCGAGCAGGGCCATGACGTCGGCGCGGCCACCGAAGGCCGCAGTCGGAAAACCGCCACCCATGACCTTGCCGAACGTGAACAGGTCGGGGGCCCCGGCGGCATACGGGCCCTCGAGGCCGTAGAACCCGGAGGTGCTGCAGCGGAAGCCGGTCATCACCTCGTCGGAGACGAGGAGCGCGCCGTGCGCCTTCGTCAGGCGCAGCAGGCCCTCGGTGAAGCCGGGAGCGGGCGGCACGACGCCCATGTTGCCGGGCGCCGCCTCGGTGATGACGGCGGCGATCTCGTGGCCGCGCTCGGCGAACGCCGCCTCGACCGCCGCGAGGTCGTTGTAGGGCAGCACGATCGTCTCTCCCGCGCTCGAGCGGGGCACGCCGGCGGAGTCGGGCAGCGCGAAGGTGGCGACACCCGACCCGGCCGAGGCCAGCAGCGCGTCGACGTGGCCGTGGTAGCAGCCGGCGAACTTCACGATGACGTCACGCCCGGTGAAGCCGCGTGCC
>JABFXB010000047.1 GCA_013361975.1 Dermatophilaceae bacterium | reverse complement strand
GCAGCGGACGGCCGACGACCAGCGCCAGCACGGCCGCCACCACGAGCGCCACGGCGTATGCCGTCAGGTACGTCTGTGAGGACCGGTTCCCTTGCGCTGCAACCAGACCCGAGAGATGGGCCACGACGGTCGAGGCCACGGCCAGCAGCAGGAAGTGGAACGGCTTGAGCCTCGCTCGCGAGAGCGACTGCCCGGCCACGACCGTCGTGAGGGCCGCGCTCGCCACGACGACGAGGGACCAGTGGCCGAGGTCGACGCGGCCCATGGCCGACAGGACGGCGCCGAGCGCGACACCGAGCACGCCGAGGGCCACGGCCAGGCCGACCATGGTCCCGGCGAGGGCGCGCCCAGCGGTGGGCCCGTCGTCGCCCCGGTGGTACTCGCGGAGAATGACCTGAGGCAGCCCGGCGGCCGCCACGGTGCCGATCATCTGGACGACCACGAGGGCAGTGGCGACCTTGCCGTACTCGACCTGCCCGAGCAGCCGGGTGGCGAACGGCAGCACGAGCAGCACACCGAGGCCCTGGAGGGCGGTGCCGAGCAGGTAGATCACGGAGTGGGCACCGAGCGACGCCGGTGCCTGCGCGCCCGCCGCCGAGGCGGCCGGCGCGGGTGAGTCGGGGTGATCTGCCACGATGGGAAACCTACTAGGGCGAAGGAGGGCCGGGTGAGCGCGTCGTGAGCGCGAGCGTCGTGGTGCGCGGGTCCGGCTCGATCGGGCAGCGGCATGCTCGGGTCTTCCGTCAGGTCGGTGCCGACGTCGCCCTCTGGCCCGTCCGGGACCGGGGTACCGCGGGTGCCGGCGCCGTGGACGAGGCCACCGGCGCCCGCCTGCTCGACGACACGACCGGCCCCGATGCCGTGCGCGGCGCCGCCCTCGTGGTCGTCGCCACCGACACGTCGCGCCACGTCGTCGACGCGCTCGAGGCCCTCGACGGGGGCGCCGAGAAGGTGCTGCTCGAGAAGCCGGTGGCGCCCAGGGCCGAGGACGCCGCTGCCCTCACGGCGCACCTGCGGCACACGCTCGTCTGGGTGGCGGCGCCGCTGCGTGCCCACGAGGGCTTCCGCCACCTGCGCCGGCTCGTGCGCCACCTCGACGTGCCGGCCTCCGCGCACGTGTGGTCGCAGTCGTGGCTGCCCGACTGGCGGCCCGACCGCGACTATCGCGAGTCCTACTCGGCGCGCGCCGACGAGGGTGGCGTGCTGCGCGACCTCGTCCACGAGATCGACTACGCCGGCGTGCTGTTCGGCGCGCCGACCCTCCTCGGCGCCACCGTCGAGACGAGCGGCCCGCTGGACATCGAGGCCGACCAGGCCGCGACGCTGCTCTGGTCGACCGACCGTTCCTTCACCGTCACGTCCCGGCTCGACTACACCACGCGCCCGACGAGCCGCGGCGTCGTGGTCCGCTCCCCCGGCGGCACCCTCGAGTGGGACGTCGTCCGCGCCTCGGTGCGGCACGAGACCGCCGACGGCGAGAGCACCGAGCAGGTGTTCGACCTCGACCTCGACCGCGACATCGTCATGGGCACCCAGGCCCGGGCCGCCCTCGACCTCCTGCCCACCGCGCCGGCCGACCAGCGCATCGCCCGCGGTGCGCCCGCGACGCTCGCCGAGGGGATCGCCGCCGTGCGTCTGTGCGACGCAGCCCGGGCCGGCGGCGTCACCGGCCCTGCACCGAGTACCCCCGAGGAGCCCTCGTGACCGACGCCCCGCAACGCATCCTCGCCGTCATCCCGGCGCGCGGCGGCTCGAAGGGCTTGCCCGGCAAGAACATCCGTCCGATGTGGGGACTGCCGCTCATCGTGCACAGCGTGCGCGCAGCCGCCCTGACACCGGAGGTGACGCGCTGCATCGTCACGACCGACTCCGACGAGATCGCCGGCATCGTGCGCGAGCACGGCGGCGAGGCACCGTTCCTGCGCCCCCCTGCACTCGCCGCCGACGACACCCCGATGGCGCCCGTGGTGCGCCACGCCCTCGAGTGGGCCGAGCGCGACGAGGGGAAGGCGTACGACGCCGTGCTGCTCCTCGACCCGACGAGCCCGGCCCGCGTGCCCGAGCAGCTCGCCGAGGCGGCCCGCCGGCTCGCCTCCGCACCCGACCTCGACGGCGTCATCAGCGTCTCCGAGCCGACGTTCAACCCGGTGTGGGTGGGCGTTCGGCCCGACACCGACCGCGACGGCGCCCTGGGCCGCTACTTCGACGGCGGCACCGGCGTCACCCGCCGCCAGGACGTCGACCGGTTCCTCCGCATCAACGGCAACTTCTACCTCTGGCGCGCCGACTTCGTGCGCCGTCTCGAGGCCTCCTGGTTCGACGAGGGCACCCACGAGGGGCTCGAGATCCCCGAGGCGCAGGCCTTCTCGATCGACGACGAGTACGAGTTCCGCCTCATCGAGGCGCTCATCGGCGCCGGGCTCATCACCCTGCCATGGCTCGACACCGACCCCACTCCCGCGGAGGACGCCCGATGAACACCGACCTCTCCGGACGCACGGCCGTCGTCACCGGAGGCGCCGGACCCCTCGGGCGCGT
>JABFXB010000142.1 GCA_013361975.1 Dermatophilaceae bacterium | reverse complement strand
GACGACGCCGAGGCCCATCTGCATGGCGAGCTTGCCGTTGCCCTTCTCGTTGACGACGCGCTGGAGGCCGACGGTGCCGCCGGCGCCGGGCAGGTTGAAGACCTGGATCGAGCCCGTGACCTTCTGGTTCTCGAGCACCTGCGCGACGGTGCGGGCGGTCGTGTCGTAACCACCGCCGGGGCTGTTGGGAACCATGATCTGCAGGCTCGAGGCGGGGCCGGCGGCGGCGCCGGTGGACGCGGTGTCCTTCTTGGCGGTGGCTCCGCAGGCCGAGAGGGCGAGTGCGCCGGCTGCGGCGATCGCGAGGACGGCGCTGATGCGGACGGGGCGGGCCGGGCCGCCGGAGGAGGTGCTGCGAGTGCTCATCGGTGAGATCTCTTTCGCGTTCATGGGCTGGAACGGCATGATCGTGCCCGCACCCGATGCGGGGTGTCCCCCTTGTGTCACCAATGAAGGTTGAGTTCGTTGTGGTCAGGCAGAGCAGCGGCCGGTGGTTCGGTCGGCTGACCCTCACCGGGCAGCTGTTCGCCGTCCAGGTGCTCATTCTCGTCGGCATCCTCGTCGCGGTCGGCCTCGTCTCGCTCGCGCAGTCCGAGGCGACCTTCACGCGTACCGAGGGGCGCCGGATGTCGGCGATCGCCGAGCAGATGGCGAGCACCCCGATCGTGCGCACCGAGATGGCGCCGGGCGGCGTCGTCAACGTCCTGCCGTCCCTGACGCAGTCGATCGTGACGCAGTACAGCGTCACGTCGATGACGGTCGCCGACGCCGACGAGGTGGTACGCGTGTCGTCCGACCCGACTCTCGAGCGCGCTCCCATCCCGCTCGGGTCGCCGGCGGTGGCCGACGGTGCGAGCTGGACGGGCGTGATGGATGTGCGTGGTGAGCGGATGATCGTGGCGCAGAGCCCGCTGCTGTCGGTGCCGGACCCGTCGCAGAAGGGCCCGCAGCTCCCCGTCGGGACGCAGCTGGGCACCGTCATGGTCGCCGTGCACATGCCGTCGGCCCTGGACCGGCTCCAGGGCGCGTCGGCATACCTTCCGACCTACCTCGGCATCGCCCTGGTGGTGGGCGGCCTGGGTTCCTGGCTGCTGTCGCGACGCATCAGGCGTCAGACGTTGGGCCTCGAGCCGGCCGAGATCACGGGCCTCGCGGAGAGCCGGGAGGCCATGCTCTTCGGCCTCGCCGAGGGCGTCGTCGCGCTGGACACGAACGAGCGGATCACCTTGGTGAACAACGTCGCCCAGCGTCTGCTCGACCTGCCGGAGCACGCCGTCGGGATGCGGCTCGACGACCTGCCGATCGGTCCGCGCCTGCGTGACGTGCTGCGTGGTGTCGGCGAGAACGGCACGACCCAGCCGGCGGTGGACGGTGACGCGCAGGTGCCTCGCGACCAGGTGGTGCTCCGCCGCGGCCGGGTGCTCGTCATGAACCGCATGCAGGTCACCAAGGACGGTCGAGCCCTGGGGTCCGTGACGACGCTGCGCGACCGCACCGAGCTGGCCGACCTCGAGCGCGAGCTGGGGTCGTTCCGCAGCACGACGGAGCTGCTGCGGGCGCAGGCGCACGAGTTCGCCAACCAGCTGCACACCATCTCGGGCCTCATCCAGCTCGGCGAGTACGACGAGGTCGTGCGCTTCGTCGACTCGGTGAGCCAGCACCGGGCCCAGCTCGACCTCGCGGTCTCACGCCGCGTCCGCGACACCGCGCTGGCGGCCCTGCTCATGGCGAAGGCGGCACAGGCCACCGAGCGGCTGGTGGAGCTGCGCGTGTCGGAGGAGACCTCGCTGGGCCGCCTCACGCAGCGCGACTCGGCCGACGTGTCGGTCGTGGTCGGCAACCTCGTCGACAACGCGATCGACGCCGCGGCAACGTCACCGGGTCCCGAGCGCTGGGTCGAGCTGACCATCCGCCAGGACGCCTCCACCGTCGAGGTGAGCGTCGTGGACTCGGGGCCCGGCGTCGCGCCGGAGGTCGTCACCGAGGTGTTCACGCACGGCTTCACGACCAAGGCCGCCCAGGCCGGTGAACGCGGCATCGGACTGGCGCTGACGCGCCTGATCTGCCAGCGTCGGGGCGGCGAGGTGGACGTCGACAACACTCCCGACGGCGCCCGCTTCGTGGCCCGCCTCACCGTCGAGGCCGGTGCACCTCTCGGCAAGGAGACTGGATGATCCGCGTGCTCGTCGTCGACGACGACTTCATGGTGGCGCGCATCCACCGTGGGTTCGTCGAACGGGTCGAGGGGTTCGAGGTCGTCGGCACGGCGCGGACGGGAGGGGAGGCGCTCCAGCTCGTCGAGGAGCTCGACCCGGACCTCGTGCTGCTCGACCTCTACCTGCCCGACACGTTCGGGCTCGACCTCGTCACGCGGCTGCGTGCGGCCGGTGCGACGTGCGACGTCCTCGTCATCACCGCGGCCAAGGAGGCCGACTCCGTGCGCCGCGCGGTGCGTGAGGGCGTCGTCGGCTACGTGCTCAAGCCGTTCGCCTTCCCGGACCTCGAGCAACGGCTCCAGTCGTATGCCGCCGACCGGGTGAGAGCC
>JABFXB010000105.1 GCA_013361975.1 Dermatophilaceae bacterium | reverse complement strand
GGCGGGGCGCAGCACGGTGCCGCGGGCGTGCTGGGCGGTCAGGGCGAAGGGGTGGAAGATCGTCTGCCGCCAGGCGCCACCCCCGGGGCGCGTGGCGATGGGTGCGATGACGTTGACGAGCTGCGCCTGGCACGCCATCGAGACGCGGTCGGTGTGCTGGAGCAGCGTGATCAGCAGGCTCCCCACGACGACCGCGTCGGTGACGTCGTAGACGTCCTCGATGAGCTCGGGCGCCTCGCGGATCTCGAGCGAGCTCTCGCCGTGGAAGCGCTCCTGGAACCAGACGTTCCACTCGTCGAACGAGATGGTGATCCGCTTGTCGGAGCCCTTGACCGCCGCCACGTGGTCGGCGGTCGCCACGACGGACTCGATGAACCGGTGCATGTCCTCGCCACTGGCGAGGAAGGAGTCGACGTCGCCGTCGACCGGCTCGTAGTAGGCGTGCGCGGAGATGTGGTCGACGAGGTCGAAGCAGCGCTCGAGCACGACGCGCTCCCACGTGCCGAAGGTCGGCATCGCGCGGTTGGACGAGCCGCACGCGACGAGCTCGAGACCGGGGTCGATGCGGCGCATGGCCCGGGCGGTCTCCTCGGCGACGCGGGCGTACTCCTCAGGGGTCTTGTGGCCCATCTGCCACGGACCGTCCATCTCGTTGCCGAGGCACCACACGCGTACGTCGTGGGGCTCGTGGTGCCCGTGCTTGGCCCGGAGGTCGGGCCACGACGTGCCGGTCTCGGCGTTGCAGTAGAGCAGCAGGTCGATGGCCTCCTGCACACCGCGGGTGCCGAGGTTGACGGCCATCATCGGCTCGACTCCCACCCCGCGGGCCCAGTCGACGAAGTCGTCGGTTCCCACCTGGTTGGTCTCGACCGACCGCCAGGCGAGGTCGAGCTGGGTGGGGCGGTCGGCCTTGGGGCCGATGCCGTCCTCCCAGCGGTAGTTCGACACGAAGTTGCCGCCCGGGTAGCGGACCGTGGTGACGCCGAGCTCGCGCACCAGGGCGGCGACGTCGGAGCGGAACCCCAGCTCGTCGGCCTCGGGGTGACCCGGCTCGTAGATGCCGGTGTAGACGCACCGGCCCATGTGCTCGACGAAGGACCCGAAGGTCCTCGGCCGCACCGGACCCACGGTGAAGGCGGGGTCCAGCCGCACTGTCGCTCGTCCCATCCGGTCCTCCTTGACCGTCGGCGTGGGCACCGGGTTCGTTACAACGGTTACCCACTTGGGTGTGCCCTGAAAATTACAACGGTTACCGAAACCTGTCCAGAGGTGGCCCGAAGTGATTCGGGCCGATGCTCGCGGGCAGTAGCCTGTTGCTCGGTCGGGCTTCCCGGCCCGATCGTCGAGTGTCAAACAGGAGGCACCGGTGGCCGCACGACTTCGTGACGTCGCAGAACGCGCCGGCGTCTCGGTCAAGACCGCATCGAACGTGCTCAACAACCACCCGCACGTCAAGGCGAGCACGCGCGAGCGGGTCGAGGCGGCCATGGCCGAGCTGCACTACCGCCCCAACCTCTCGGCGCGCAGCCTCAAGCACGGCCGAGCCGGCTTCCTCGCCCTCGCCGTCCCGGCCATGGACTCCCCGTACTTCGCCGAGCTCGCCGCGCGCATCACCGAGGAGGCTGCGGCACTCGGCTTCATCGTGCTGCTCGACGTGACCGGCGGCGATGCCGACGCCGAACGCGTCGTGCTCGAGGGCATGCGCTCACACGTCATCGACGGTGTCATCTTCTCGCCCCTGGCGCTCTCGGCCGACGAGATCAGCCGCCGGGCCGACAGCCTGCCCATGGTGCTCCTCGGCGAGCGGCCCGTCCCCACGGGCTTCGACCACGTGGCCGTCGACTCGGTCTCGGCATCGCGGGCTGCCACGGAACACCTTGTTGCACAAGGCCGCCGGCGCATTGCCGCCATCGGCCGCGAGGCAGTCAAGGGCACCGCCTCCGAGCGCCTGCGCGGCTACCGGCAGGCGCTTCGGGCTGCCGGCCTCCACTACGACAAGGATCTCGTCGTCGAGGTGCCGCACTTCGAGCGCGCCGACGGCCACGCCGCGATGCGGCACCTGCTCGAGCTGCCCGAGCCGCCCGACGCCGTCTTCTGCTTCAACGACCTCATGGCGATCGGAGCCCTGCGGGCCTGCGTCGAGGCCGGCGTGCGGGTGCCCGACGACGTCGCCGTCGTCGGCTTCGACGACATCGCCGAGACGCGCTACTCCAACCCCACGGTCACGACGATCTCGCCCGACCTCACGGGCCTCGCCCGGTCCGCGCTCGAGATGCTCTCGCGCCGCATCGGCGGCTACACCGGAGCCGCCGAGGAGATCCCCGTGGCCTGGACCCTCGAGGCACGCGAGACGACGCTCGGTGTGCCGCGACGCCGGCGCCGCACCCCGTCAGCCGCCCCAACCGTCCGCACGGCCGTGCGCGGGAACTAGCCGCCCCTATCGCTCCTGCCGTTCCCACCGCCCCTGACCGCGACGACGCGCGCGGACGACGACGTCCTGAAGGGTCGACCCGTGGGCTGCCGTACGCGTGTGCTCCGACGCCGTCTGCACGTCCCA
>JABFXB010000421.1 GCA_013361975.1 Dermatophilaceae bacterium | reverse complement strand
AGGTCGTCGTCGAGGAGCACCTCGTGGACCGGGTTGCGGCCGTAGACCGTGATGAAGCGGTCCTTGGGGGAGATCTCGTCGGTCACGCGGTCAGGATGTCATGACGTGGCCGGTCGGGCGCCAGCCGCAGGTCGACCACGGGCCCGGTCGGCTCGTGGTGCACGAGCGCGCCGCTGGCGCCTGAGCCGGTCGGGCCACGGCGAGGACGTAGGCGGCCGCGGTCGGCAGGGACAGCACGCCGTCGACCGCGAGGGGCTGCGTGCCCTCCCGAAGCGTGCCTCGGCCGCCGCCCTGACGGCGGGCGTCTGCGCCAGGAACGTCCGCCCTGCGACCCCCACACCTCCGGCGATGCCGCCCCACAACGCGTCGACGCCGACGGTCCACCGCATCGGCAGCTCCGTCCTCACGACCGGGGCGAGGTCGGCTGACGAGACCAGTGCACCGAGGCCCTCCACCGAGCGGGGGAAGTCGAGCTCGGGGCCCAGTCGCTGGTCGGGGAGCGGGACGACCCCCGCGGCGCCGAAAGCCTCGGCCACCAGACGGGACCAGTCGGGCGTACGCGACGTCCAGATGGTCAGCGCGAGGCGCCCGCCGGGACGTACGACGCGGGCGAGCTCTCGCACGGCAGCCCGCGGGTCGGCGACGTGGTTGACGACGAAGTTGGCCGTGACGGCGTCGAAGGTGCCGTTCCCGAAGGGGAGGTCGGGCAGGGCAGCGTGCAGGACGGCTCGCTCACCCGCGCCGATTGAACCGGACGCTCACCCGCCTCGCGACCTGGCGAGGGCGAGACGTAGCCGCCGGGCGGCCGGCACGGGAATGGGGGAGCGACCCGTGGCGTTCGGTATGATTGAATCGTCAATCATTGAGGAGTTGGGACACATGCAGTTCGGGATCTTCACCGTCGGCGACGTCACGACCGACCCGACCACGGGCCGTACGCCGACCGAGAACGAGCGCATCAAGGCCACGGTCGCCATCGCGAAGAAGGCGGAGGAGGTCGGCCTCGACGTCTTCGCCACCGGCGAGCACCACAACCCGCCGTTCGCCGCGCCGGCGAGCCCGCCCGTCCTCCTCGCGGCCATCGCCGCGCAGACCGAGCGCCTCGTCCTGTCGACGTCGACGACGCTCATCACGACGAACGACCCGGTGCGCCTCGCCCAGGACTACGCGTACCTCCAGCACCTCAGCGACGGGCGCATGGACCTCATGCTCGGCCGCGGCAACACCGGCCCGGTCTACCCGTGGTTCGGCAAGGACATCCGCGAGGGCATCCCGCTTGCCGTCGAGAACTACGCGCTGCTGCACCGGCTGTGGCGCGAGGACGTCGTCGACTGGCAGGGCAAGTTCCGCACGCCCCTGCAGGGCTTCACGTCGACGCCGCGCCCGCTCGACGGCGTGCCGCCGTTCGTGTGGCACGGCTCGATCCGCAGCCCTGAGATCGCGGAGCAGGCCGCCTACTACGGCGACGGCTTCTTCTCGAACCACATCTTCTGGCCCGCCAGCCACACGAGGCAGATGGTGCAGCTCTACCGCCGCCGCTTCGAGCACTACGGCCACGGTCAGGCCGACCAGGCCATCGTGGGTCTCGGCGGTCAGGTCTTCATGCGGAAGAACAGCCAGGACGCCGTCCGCGAGTTCCGTCCCTACTTCGACAACGCCCCGGTCTACGGCCACGGCCCCTCGCTCGAGGAGTTCACCAGCCAGACGCCGCTCACCGTCGGCAGTCCGCAGGAGGTCATCGAGCGCACGCTCGGCTTCCGTGACTACGTCGGCGACTACCAGCGCCAGCTGTGGCTCATCGACCACGCCGGCCTGCCGCTCAAGACCGTGCTCGAGCAGCTCGACCTGCTCGGCGAGGAGGTCGTGCCGGTCCTGCGCAAGGAGTTCGCCGCCCTCAAGCCCGCGCACGTGCCCGACGCTCCGACCCACGCCAGCCGGGTCGCCGCCGCCGGTGGTGCGCACGACACCACCGTGTACGCCGAGGGTGACGACGTCACCGGCGCGTCGCCCGAACCCACCACCGACAGCACGACCACCGTGGAGGTGACCAAGTGACCACGCAGACCACGTTCCACCTCGCCGTCATCACCGCCGGCGTGACCGAGCCGTCGTCCACGCGCCTGCTCGCCGACCGCCTCACCGAGGCGACCGTGCGCGCCCTCGGCGGCCACCACGTCGGGGAGGTCGTCGTCGAGGTCGTGGACGTGCGGGACGTCGCGCACGACGTGACCAACAACGTGCTCACCGGCTTTGCCTCGCCCGAGCTGCAGGTGCGGCTCGACGCGATCGCCGAGGCAGACGCGCTCGTCGTCGCCACTCCTGTGTATGCCGCGTCGTACAGCGGCCTGTTCAAGATGCTCGTCGACGTGCTCCCGAAGGACGCCCTCCGCGACACGCCCGTCCTCCTGGGCGCGACCGGCGGCACCGCACGTCACTCGCTCGCGATCGACCACGCCCTGCGTCCGCTCTTCGCGCACCTGGGGGCGCTCGTCGCCCCGGTCGCGGTGTTCGCGGCCAGCGAGGACTGGGGGAGCGTCGACGCGGGCCGGCTCGGCGAGCGCATCGACCGCGCCGGGCGGTCGTTCGCGGCCCTCGTCGCGGGCAGCCCGCGCGAGGCCCGGGTCGACCCCTTCGAGGACGTGACGCCCTTTGCGTCGCTGTTGAGCGGCCTGCGTTCCTGACTCGACTCCCACCGTCCACCATCGTGCCGCGGGCCCCGACGGGACCCGCGGCACGATGCGCGGCAGACTCGGGGCCGTGACGTCCCACGGTCCCGCGCCGGCGCTCGCCCGTCGCCTCACCACGAGAGACGCCGTCGTCGTCGGTGTCGGGTCGATGGTGGGCGCCGGGCTCTTCACCGCGTTCGCCCCCGCTGCCGCGGCGGCCGGCACGTGGCTCCTCGGCGCGCTGGCGGTCGCTGCGCTCATCGCCTTCTGCAACGCGACGTCTTCGGCCCAGCTCGCGGCGCAGTACCCGACCTCCGGGGGCACGTACGTCTACGGCCGCGAGCGCCTCGGCGACTGGTGGGGGTTCGTCGCCGGCTGGGGCTTCGTGATCGGAAAGACGGCCAGCTGCGCCGCCATGGCGCTCGCGTTCGCCGCCTACGTGGCACCGCCCGGCTGGGAGCGGCTCGTCGGCGTCGCTGCCGTCATCCTCCTGACGGTGGTCAACTACCGCGGCATCACGCGTACGGCCCGGCTCACCCGCGTCATCGTGACGGGCGTCCTGGCCGCCCTCGTCGTGGTCCTCGCCCTCGTGGCGCTCGCACCGGTCCCTCCCGGGCGCGCACTGCCCGCAGCGCCGCACGTCGGGGTGGGCGGGGTGCTGCAGGGGGCGGCGATCCTCTTCTTCGCCTTCGCCGGCTACGCGCGCATCGCGACCCTCGGCGAGGAGGTCGTCGAGCCGTCCCGCACGATCCCGCGGGCCGTGCTCGGCGCCTTCGCGGTCGTCGTGCCGCTGTATGCCGTCACCGCCCTCCTGCTGGTGCGCTCACTGGACGTCGACGAGCTCGCGCGCACCGTCGCGCCCCTGCGCGCGGCTGCGGCCGACACGACCTCAGCCTCCTGGCTCCCCGTTCTCGTCGGGCTCGCCGCTGCCGCTGCCACGCTCGGCGCCCTCCTCGCCCTCGTCGCGGGCGTCGGGCGCACCACCCTCGCCATGGCGCGCGAGGGTGACCTGCCACGCCGGCTCGCCGCCGTGCACGAGCGGTATGCCGTGCCGCACGTCGCGGAGGTGAGCCTCGCCGTCGTCGTGTGCCTCCTCGTCGCGCTCACCGACCTCCGCGGCGTCATCGGGTTCTCCTCGTTCGGGGTGCTCACCTACTACGCAGTGGCCAACGCGGCCGCCCTCACGCAGGACCGCGCCCACCGCCGCTACCCCAGGGTCCTCGCGGTCGTCGGGCTCGTCGGCTGCGTGACCTTGGCGTTCGCGGTGCCGTCGGGCTCGCTCGTCGCCGGCGTCGTCGTGCTGGCGGTGGGCCTCGTGGGTCGCCTCGTGGTGACCCGCACCCGGCGTCGGCCCGGCGCCTGAGCTGCTGCGCCGACACGCGGGGAGCGCTCCCCATGGACGGTCGTCGAGCCGCCACCTAGCGTGAGGCCCACCGTCGACAGGAGGCCCACGTGCTCTACCGCAAGGGTGCTGACCCCGATGCCCTCGAGCGCACCGCTCGAGAGCTGACCGCGTGCGCCGGTGAGGTGGACGGCATACGCGCCACCGGCACCCGGGCGCTCGCCGTGATCGGCCGGTCGTGGGGCGGCGACGACGCCCACGCGGCCCAGGAGAGCTGGCGCACCACGGCATCCGCGCTCGCCGCGCTGGGCACCACGCTCGAGTCGATGTCGCGCCGGCTCTCCGACAACGCCCGCTCGCAGCGGTCGACGAGCAACGAGGGCGGGGGTTCCCTGCCGACCAGCGGCCGGCCGGGGCTGCTGCCCGGTCTGCTGCCCAGTCTGCTGCCCGGTCTCTTCCCCGGACTCGGGGGCCCCGGGTCGCTCGGGGCGAACGGCACGGCCGACGAGCCCCTGGCCGACGAGGTGCGGGGCACTCGGCCCCACCAGATCGACCTCGAGCTGGCGCAGCTGTCCCAGGGCGTCTACGACGGCAAGGGCAGCACGCACTTCGAACCCCTCGACGCCGCGGCCCTCGAGCACCTCGGAATCGCCCCGCGATCCCTGACGGGGCCCGGCGGGTTCCAGGCGAACATCTACCGCGACGACGAGGGCCGCTACGTGCTCGCGTTCGCCGGCACCGACCCATCGAGCGTCAGCGACTGGGGCGCCAACGCCCAACAGGGCCTCGGTGGGCTCAGCACCCAGCACGTGCAGGCGATCGCGCTGGCGCAGCACCTCGCCGGCGCCGTCGGCCGCGACAACATGGCGCTGACCGGCCACTCCCTCGGCGGCGGTCTCGCCAGCACGGCCTCGCTCGCGACCGACGTTCCCGCGGTCACGTTCAACGCGGCCGGCGTGCACCCCAACACCGTCCTCGCGGCCGCCGCCCTCGGACACCGGGACCCCGGCCTCGAGCCGGGGCAGGTGCGCAACTACCACGTGCGCGGAGAGATCCTCACGACGCTGCAGAACCCCCTCGGGTCATTCGTCGACCACGCGCCGTTCCTCGGTGACAGCGTGCTGCCCAACGCCCTCGGCACCCAGATCGCCCTCGATCCCGCCAAGGGCCCCGACCTGCACCCTTCGCCGTGGTCGCTCGTGAGCCCGGTGGCCGGTGTCGTCGACACCGCCATCGACCTCGGCGGCTACGCGATCGGGCAGCACCAGGCTCCGTCGGTCATCGAGGCGATGCAGGCCAGCGAGTACTTCGGCAAGAACTGACCGTCGTCAGTCGAGGTCGAGCCGCTCGACGACGAGATCGGCTATCGCCAGCGACGCCGTGGCCGCGGGCGACGGGGCGTTGCGGATGCACAGCACGGCCCCGACGCTGCTGAAACGGAAGTCCTCGACGAGCGAGCCGTCGGGGTCCATCGCCTGCGCCCGCACCCCTGAACTCGCGGGCACGACGTCGGCGTC
The DNA here is from genome assembly GCA_013361975.1 of Dermatophilaceae bacterium. GTDB lineage: Bacteria > Actinomycetota > Actinomycetes > Actinomycetales > Dermatophilaceae > Terrabacter. The sequence continues at coordinate 5,395 of JABFXB010000421.1, read as the reverse complement.
GGTGATGGCGGGCACGTAGCGCCGGGCGCGGGCCACGAACGCATGTCGGCTGACCGACCCCACGACCTCGTGCAGCCCTGTCGCCAGGTTGGCCCTGGCGAACCGGCGGAAGCCGCTCGAGGTCGCGAGCGCCCGCACGACCCCGAGGTCGACGTCGCGCCGCCGGTAGCCCTCGCGCGCCGTGGCGAGCACCGCATTCGGTCCGAGCAGCACGTCGCCGCAGACCCTGCGTGTCAGGTGGACGCCGAGGAACGGGTATCGCGGGTCGGGCACCGGGTACACCAGCCCTCGCACGAGGTGCGTCGCGGACGGCGCCAGCCGGTGGTACTCGCCACGGAAGGGCACGATCGCGGGGCTTGGGCCGTCGCCGGCGAGCACGGCCAGCCGGTCGGCGTGCAGGCCACCGGCGATGACGACCCGGTCGGCGCGCAGGTGGCGCCCGTCCGCCGCGCGCAGCTCGACCTTCCCACCGGCTTGGTCGAGCCCGGTCACCTCGAAGCCGGTGAGGACCTGCGCCTCGCGCTCCACGGCGTCCTCGAGCATCGCCGCGGCGACGCGGGAGAAGTCGGTGATCGCGGTCGTGGGGGAGTGGAGCGCAGCCCGGCCGACCGCGTGGGGCTCCACCTCGCGCAGCGCGGCCGGGTCGAGCCGGCGCAGGCCGGGGACGCCGTTCGCCCGGGCCCGAGCCTCGATGGCGTCCAGCCGCTGGACCTCCACCTCGTCGAGGGCGACGACGACCTTGCCGACCTCCTCGTAGGGCAGCCCGCGCTCGCGGCAGTAGGCGCGCAGCCGCCGCACGCCCTCCCTCGACAGCGTGGCCTTGGCGGAACCGGGCGCGTAGTAGACGCCGGCGTGGACGACACCGCTGTTCCGTGACGTCTGGTGCCGCGCGGGGACGGACTCCTTCTCGACGACGGTCACGTCGGGCCGCGGCTCGGCCAGGGTGAGGCGCCGGGCCACGGCCGACCCGATGATGCCGCCACCCACGACGACGACGTGGGGGCGCGTCACCCTGCAGCGGCGCGAGCGGCCTCGTCGGCCGCGTCGACGTCGGCGTCGGTGGGCCTCACGACGTGCGCGGCATACGGCTCGGGGTGCCGGCGCAGGTACACCTTGATGTAGGGGCAGAGCGCCACGATCTGCCGGCCGGCAGCGACCGTCGACGAGAGCGCGAAGTCCGCGAGTCGCCCGGCGAGACCCCGCCCCTCGTACTCCGGGTCGACCTCGGTGTGGAAGAAGACAACCCGGTCCCCGTCACCGCCGTCACCGCCGCCCTCGGCGTGGACGACCGCGTAGCTCGCGATGCCGATGACCCGGCCGCCGTCGAGCAGCTCGAACCGGCTGCGCGCGGGGTTGTCGACCACCTCGATGGTCGTGGCCGAGTCGTCGGTCGGATCGTTGGCACCTTCACCCGTTGGCTCCGTCATCGACCCAGCATGGCAGGGTGAGGTCATGGCGAAGTACTTCGACGTCCACCCGGTGGACCCCCAGCCCCGGGCGATCGGCCAGGCGGTCGAGATCCTTCGGACCGGCGGTCTCATCGCCTACCCGACCGACTCCTGCTTCGCCCTCGGCTGCTCCCTCGACAACCCCGAGGGCAAGGAGCGCATCCTGCGCATCCGCCACCTCGACGAGAAGCACCACTTCACGCTGGTCTGCTCGGACTTCGCGCAGCTCGGCCAGTTCGTGCACCTGGACAACTCGGTGTTCCGCGCCATCAAGGCGGCGACGCCCGGGCCCTACACGTTCATCCTGCCGGCGACGAAGGAGGTGCCGCGGCGCCTGCTGCACGCCAGGAAGAAGACCGTCGGCGTCCGCATCCCCGAGCACCCGGTGGTACGCGAGCTGCTCAAGGCGATGGGTGAGCCGATCCTCTCGAGCACCCTGCTGCTGCCTGACGACGACGAGCCGATGACGGAGGGCTGGCAGATCAAGGACCGCCTCGACCATGTCGTCGACGCCGTCATCGACTCCGGGGAGTGCGGGCTCGAGCCGACGACCGTCGTGGACTGGTCCGAGGGCTACCCGGTCGTCACCCGCGTCGGCGCCGGCGACCCGAGCCCCTTCGAGTGACGCCGTGTCCCACCCGCGGTCTCACCGCGGCTCGCGCCCCTGTCGCGCCGGGGCGTGGTGCTGTTCAATCGGGCCATGAGCCAAGGCGCCCGTGACGTGAGGCCAACTCCCGAGCCGCCGGCGGACGAGCCCCTGGGCTCCCTGCTGGGCGGGCTCGACGAGGCAGACCGCGAGACGCTGGAGCTGCGGCTCGAGCGCTGGTCCGACGACCTCCTGGCCGCCTTGCGGGTGCTCTACCCGGAGCAGGACGTCTCGGCCATCGCGCTGCGGCTCGTGGAGCGGGCTGTCTCGGCGTACTCCCAGAGGCCCCCGGAGCTGCGTCGCCTGGACCAGCGCCGGCTGCTGCGTCCCGACTGGCTCCAGCAGCCCGAGATGTTCGGGTACGCCTGCTACACAGAGCGGTTCGGTGGTGATCTCAAGAGCTTCGCCGGGCGCCTCGACCACCTCCGCGACCTCGGGGTGACCTACCTGCACCTGATGCCGCTGCTCCAGCCGCGCGACGGCGACAACGACGGTGGCTACGCCGTGCAGGACTACCGCACCGTGCGCCCTGACCTCGGTGACGTCGACGACCTGCGGGCGCTCGCGAGCGAGCTCCGTGCGAACGGCATCTCCCTCGTGCTCGACCTCGTGCTCAACCACGTTGCGCGCGAGCACGAGTGGGCGCGTCGTGCGAGGGCGGGGGAGTCGCACTACCGCGACTACTTCCACGTCTACCCCGACCGCGTCATGCCCGACGCGTACGAACGCACGCTGCCCGAGGTGTTCCCCGACTTCGCGCCCGGCAACTTCACGTGGGACGACGAGCTCGGCGGCTGGGTCTGGACGACGTTCAACGAGTGGCAGTGGGACGTCAACTGGGCCAACCCCGACGTGCTCGTCGAGTACGCCGACATCGTGCTCTACCTCGCGAACCTCGGCGTCGAGGTGCTGCGGCTCGACGCGATCGCCTTCACGTGGAAGCGCCTCGGCACGAACTGCCAGAACCAGCCCGAGGTGCATGCGGTCACCCAGGCGCTGCGCACGGTCGCGCGCATCGCCTGCCCGGCCCTGGCCTTCAAGGCCGAGGCCATCGTCGGGCCCCGCGACCTCGTCCAGTACCTCGGTCAGGGCGAGCACGCCGGCCGGGTCAGCGACATCGCGTACCACAACAGCCTCATGGTGCAGGTGTGGTCGATGCTGGCAACCGGCAGCACCGGCCTGGCCAAGCAGGCCCTCACGACGTTGCCGCCGACGCCATCGAGCGGCACGTGGATCTGCTACGTCCGTTGCCACGACGACATCGGGTGGGCGATCGACGACGCCGATGCGGCTGCCGCCGGGCTGGACGGCTACGCCCACCGCCGCTTCCTCTCCGACTGGTACGCGGGTGACCAGCCGGGGTCGTGGGCGCACGGGCTCGTCTTCCAGCACAACCCGGCGACGGGTGACAAGCGCATCAGCGGCACGTCGGCGGCGCTGACCGGGCTGTCCGATGCGGAACGGCGCGGCGACGCAGCCGGCGTGGGGCTCGGGCTCGCACGGCTCTTCCTGGCCCACGCCGTCGTGGCGGGCTGGGGCGGCATACCGGTCGTGTGGAGCGGCGACGAGCTCGGGATGCCCAACGACCCGCACTGGGCCGACGAGCCGGGCCACGAGGACGACAACCGGTGGGCACATCGTGAACGCGTCGACTGGGGACTCGCGTCGCACCGCGGCGACCTCGCGACCACGGCGGGCAAGGTGTTCCAGGGCCTGCGGCACCTGGCGGCGGTGCGTCGTACGCTCCCGCAGCTGCACGCGTCGGCGCAGACCCGGGTGGTGCTCGAGACCAGCGACGGCGTGCTGGCGGTGGTGCGCACCCACCCGAGCGGCTCCATGGTCTGCGTCTACAACGTGACGCGGTACTGGCAGACCGTGCCGGTGCGGCTCTTCGCGGACGCCGGCATCGTGCACGCCCACGACGCGCTCGGCGGGCACCCCGTCTTCGGCGACGCGGCCGGGCAGGCATCCCTGAGCCCGTATGCCGCCTGGTGGGTCGTCGAGGCGCCCGTCGAGGTGTCGCGAACTTGACGCCGCCGGGCTGGGCCGCCGTGCCCGGTCAAAGCGGTCAGCCGGGGGTCCCGAGCAGTCTGACATGGCAAGCGAATTCCGCTGTGCAGCAAGGGTATTCGCCGGTAATCGACATTATGAAGTTCGCTCTTCGAGCCCCTCGAACGTCAGCTCCACCCAGGCTCCGTGCGGATGGCAGGTGCCGAGCGTCACCGGTTCGAGCTCCCGGCCCTCGCGCCACCGGCGCAGGCCCACCACGGTGCCGCCGTCGTCGGCACGGGCCGGTGGTTCGATGCCCGGCGCGCACGCCGGTGGCTCGGCCGTGAGCCACGACAGCGCCTCGCAGTCGCCGGCGAGGGAGCGCACTGTGGCCTCCAGGGTGTTGCGCCGCGACGGGTCGAGGTAGGTCAGCGCCCACGAGCTGAAGACGACGACGTGCGCCTGCGGGCCTGCCTGCTGCAGTGCGACGTCGACCGCTCTCGGCAGGCCCTCGACCATGTCGCCCCGCAGCACCACCGGCTGCCGGTCACGCAGCAGGTCGCAGGCCGCCCGGAAGCGCTCGACCCTGCCGGGGACCTCGGGCCACAGGCAGGCCTCGAGCCACCGGACGGCGTCGTCGTCCGACAGGTCCACCGGGTCGAGGTCGACACCCGCGCGGCCCAGGATCGTGGGAAGCGCGAGGGCAGCCCGCCCCTCGACCGCGGCCGCGCCCGACCGGTCCTGGCCGACACAGCTCACGGTCGAGCCCGGGTCACCGAGCACGACCTCGCCGTCACGAGAGCAGAGCCGGACGGCATACCTGTCGACGGCGAGGAGCAGGCCTGCGCTCGCGCCGAGCTCGACGAGAGCGAGCGGGCGGGCTGGGACGTCGCGTGAGGCCGCAGCCAGTCCCACTGCGACGTAGACCGCGCGGTTCACCTCGTTGGTCTGGGTCCCGTGGGTCGCGATCTGCTGCAGCAGCTCGTCGCGGTGCTCGACGACGGTGCGTCGCACGTCGCCCCACGGGTCACCCGTCGGCGTGCGGTCCGGGCCGACGACACTCGGGTACCACTGCGCCGCAGCGGCGTCCGGGCGGCGGAGCACGAGGTCGTGGAGGGCGGCCAGCCACAGGACCGGCCGAGCCTGGCCGGGCCTCGCGGCGAGGAGCAGTGACGCGAGGTCGCCGTCCTCGGCGAGGTGGCGGCAGATGCCCGAGTAGAGCGGCAGGGCGGCATACTCGGCGGCGAACTCGGCGAACCGCCGCTTGATCCGGGCGAGCCGCTCGGCGTCGCGCGCCGCGCCGTCAGGCACC
>JABFXB010000028.1 GCA_013361975.1 Dermatophilaceae bacterium | reverse complement strand
CTAGTGGCGCCGGCTACGTAGGGAGCTCACGCCGGGGGTGACCGTGGCACCCGACGTGTCGAGGTGCGCCAGCGCGGTCGAGATGCCGTGCACGACGCTGCTCGTGATGGGCAGGCTCATGTGGCCGACGCCGTGCAGCCCGACGTTGTGGACGTTGAGGTCCTCGTGGTGCAGGGCGGCGTTGCGTTGCGGGACGACGACCTGGTCGAGGTCGGACCAGTAGACGAGGAACCGCGTCTGGCACTCCTTGACCGGGCCGGCCAGCTCCTTCATCAACGCGCTGCCCGGACGCAGCTGACGGGTCAGGCCGTTGTTCCAGGTGAAGGCCAGGTAGCTGCCCTGGTGGGGGGTGCCGAGGGTGACGAGCGTGTGCACGTGCGCGTCGCCGCCGAGCCGGGTGACGTAGTAACGCGCGATGAGGCCGCCCATCGAGTGCCCGATGACGTGGATGCGCTCGTAGCCGGTCTCCTCGACGATGCGGTCGACCTCCGCGCCGAGCTCGGCGGCCGCCGCGCGGATGTCGCCGGTGAAGACGGAGTAGTTGATGGTCTCGATGCGACCGAAGCCGCGCCGCACGAGCCCGCGCCGCAGCACGGTGAAGATCGAGCGGTTGTCGACCATGCCGTGCACCAGCAGGATCGGCGTCTCGGCGGCCTCGACGTTCTGGATCGCGAGGCCGCGCTGGCTCGGCGGCAGGTGCTCGAGGCGGTAGCCCTGGCGCCGGTCGCTGGCCCGCGCCCCCAGCAGGCCGAGCGGGTAGAGCCCGAGGTGCAGCCCCATCCAGGTGGCCTCGAGGGCCGCGCCGGCGAGCCCGGTGGGCGTCAGCAGGGCACCGGCGACCTCCCCGACAGCCGCGAGGAAGCCCTTGGGCCCGGTCGCGCACCTCTTCGGGGTGCTGCTCTGGCGGGGCGTCGTTGCCGCGCGTGCTGCCACTGCCACGAGGCGACCGTACCCCGATGGGTGGGCGTTGCATCACTATTGCGCGCCGCGTCTCGCGAGGCTGGCTAGAGTGCGCGGCATGAGCGAGACCCCCGGCGCCGAGGCCGTTTCCGTGACCGACGCACAGTCAGACGACGCGACCGGTGACGTCATCCGCGTCGTCGTGGCCAAGCCGGGCCTCGACGGCCACGACCGCGGGGCCAAGGTGGTGGCCCGAGCCCTGCGCGACGCCGGCATGGAGGTCATCTACACCGGGCTGCACCAGACGCCGGAGCAGATCGTCGAGGCCGCCATCCAGGAGGACGCCGACGTCGTGGGGCTGTCCGTGCTCTCCGGTGCGCACCTGACTCTCTTCGCCCGCGTCGTCGAGCTGCTCGCCGAGCGTGACGCCAGCGACATCGTGGTCTTCGGGGGCGGCATCATCCCCGACGACGACATCCCCGAGCTCGAGCGGCTCGGCGTCGCGAAGGTCTTCACGCCGGGTGCGACGACCACCGAGATCGTCGGCTGGGTCCGCGAGAACGTCCACCCGGCCTGACCGGTTCGGGGCTGCTCCGCGGGTTCGGGGTCCGGACGCGCTGCACTCCGCGCGGACCGAACACAAACCCGCGTGGCGCACCGAGGGGAGCGGTCGTCCACACCCCGCGCCGACCACGCGCCTTCGTCCACAGCGCTGGCCGCCCCCGCTGGCGTGGCCCACCTGTCCTTCGCGACGCTCCAAGCATGCGACTCGACCTGCTCGGCGCCGACGGCGTCTTCTGCTCCGCGGACGCCGCAGCGCACGGCCTCGACGGTCACGCCCTGAGTCGCTTGGTGCGGTCCGGCGTCTGCCTCCGACTCACCCGCGGCTGGTATGCCGTTGCGCCCGTCACGCCGCCGAGCCCAGAGTCGCTGCACGGCCTCACGGCCACCGCGCTCGGCAGAGCGAACGCCTCCCGAGCCGCCGTCAGCCACCACTCCGCCCTCGTCCTGCACGGGTTGCCGACGTATGCCGTCGACCTCGCCACCGTCCACCTGACCTCGCTGCCCCTCTCGTCGGGAGGCCGCGTGCCCAACGCCGCGACGCGGCGATCGGGACTGGTGATCCACCGGCCGGTGCCCGGACTGGTCGTGCCGACGGCGACGGACCGTGTGGGCGCCTCGGTCACGACGACGGTTCCGCTCGCCGTGGCCGTCGTCCAGACCGGGCTCGTCCACGGGCCGGAGGCCGCGCTGGTCGCAGCCGACGCGGCGATCGCCCGCGGGCTCGTCAACCGCGACAAGCTCGCCGGCGCGGTCGAGCGCCTCGCCGGCCATCACGGCATGGCGACGGTGCGGGCTGCGCTGGGCCACGCCGACGGCCGGCACGAGTCGCCGGGGGAGACCCGCACGGCATACGTGCTGCGTTGCCTCGGGTTCGAGCTCGAACCGCAGGTGGAGATCCTCGCCGAGGGGCGGCGTTTTCGCGCCGACTTCCGCGTCACGGGCACCCGCGTGCTCGTCGAGTTCGACGGCGCGGTGAAGTACGTCGACCGCGCATCACTCTTCGAGGAGAAGCAGCGTGAGGACGCCCTCCGCCGTGCCGGCTGGATCGTCGTGCGGGTCGTCTGGGCCGACCTGGCTGAGCCGGGCCGGCTCCGACGACGCCTCTCG
>JABFXB010000542.1 GCA_013361975.1 Dermatophilaceae bacterium | reverse complement strand
TCGGTGATGCAGCCATCCGCGAGCTCGTCGCCGAGATCGACGCGGAGCTGCACACCGAGCCGCACACCGAGCCGCACACCGAGCCGCGGGATGCGTCACCCGTCCACGCGCACGAGGCCGGCTGACTCCAGCTGGTTCACCAGCGCGACGACATCCGCAGCAGGATCGGCTCCCGCCCCGCCGAAGCGGCCGACGAGCTCGTCGGTCAGGCGGCTCATCGGCACTCCGGTGGCTGCGATCTCGCGGATGGCCTGCCCCAGCAGGGAAAGGCGCAGCACCTGGTGCTGGCCGCCTGACACGACGAGCACCACGGCGCCGTCGTCGCCGACGAGCGCGTCGGCGACCTCTGTCGCCGTCACCACGGGGTCGGTCACCGCGAGCTCCCCAGGACCTCGTCGACCAGCGGCTCGAGCTGCCGCGCCTCGGCGAAGTGGACGACGCGCAGACCCCCCGCCATCTCGACCACGTCGGCGAGACGGCGCAGGGGGTCGGTGAGCCGCGCGAGCGACGACGTCTCCGGTGCCACCATGACCAGGGCGTCGAGCAGCGGGACGTCGACCACGTCGATCGGTGCGCCGGGCGCGAGGTCCCTGCGCAGCACGACGATTCCTGCGAGCCACGGCTCGGCGCACGCCGGCGCGAGACCCAGTGCGCCGGGCGCTGTCTCGTCCTTGAGCACCCCGTCGGGTCGCCGCACCGACAAGGGCTTCGGGTAGCTGACGACCGCCCCGTCCGCCGTCACGGCGACGGTCTCGTCGGAGAGGTAGCCACGCCCGCGGCCCAACGTCGTCGTGACGGTCGTCTTGCCGGTGCCACCGGGCGCGACGTAGGCGATCGCCGCACCCGTGCGGGGGTTGCTCAGGCCGCCGGCGTGGAACATGACGTCGCGGCCTGCTCGCACGCCGATGGCGGCCAGGGTCACCGACTGGGTGAGCAGCTGGAGGCTGCGCGCGACCGAGTCGGCCGAGCCGTCGTGGTCTGCCAGCACCACCTCGGTGTCGGGCTCGTCGCCGTCAGCGGCGCACAGGTGCCAGGCCGTCTCGATCGTCGGGAGCAACCCCGGGTCACCGACGGCGATGCGGACGAGCACGTCGAGCGCTCGCACCGTGACGGTCTGCGTCGTCATGGGGCCACCTTGCCCGTCAGCCCGACGAGGACCCCGGCCATCTGGTCGACCCGCCGCGACCAGTCGATGGCAGCCAGTCGGTCCGTGGCAGCGTGCGTCTCGCGGCTCCCGTCCGGTGCCGCGGCGCCCACGAGCAGTCGGGTCACGGCCGCCGGGAAGGCGGAACGCTCGACGACGTCGACCAGCTCGTCATCCAGGTCGCGGAACCCCGCCACGGGTGTCGCGACGACTCGCCGACCCGCCGCCTGGTACTCGTACAGCTTGATCGGGTCGAGGCTGTCGGTGAAGGGGGTCACGACGTGCGGCACGACGAGCAGGCCGGCGTGCTGCAGGTAGGCCGGGACGTCGTCGCTGTGACGGGACCCGAGGAGCACCGCCCCGGCCTCCTCGAGCCGGGAGCGCCGCCCGGCCGGGAGGGCGTCGGGACCGACGAGCACCAGGTGGCCCGCTCCGGCGATGGCCCGCGCCGTGTCGGCGCACAGGTCGACGTCCAGGCGGTCGTCGTGGAGCGTGCCGACGTAGAGCGCGACCGGTCCCGTCGGCAGGTCGGCGGGGCGTTCGTGCGTCCTCGCGTATGCCGCCGTGTCGACACCGTTGGGCACGATGGTCACCGGGCGCGCGGCCCCCTTGGTCACCGCCAGCGCGGGTGAGCAGACGACGACCTCGTCGCATCGCCGCAGCAGGACGCCCTCGTGGGCCCGGGTCCGCCGGGTCTCGGCGGGAGCCCGCTCGGCGAGGGTCCAGTCGTCGGTGACGTCGTAGAGCGCGGGCCATGACGTGGCCTCGAGGAGGAGTGCCCCCCTCGGGTCGTTGACCCACAGCAGCGCGTCGGTCATTCCCAGGGACCGGGCTGCCTTGAGCACCTGTCGCGCCCACCTCTCGTCGGCGCTCCGGTCGACCCGTCGGGGCAGCCACTTGGTCGGCTCGAAGAGCCACAGCGCGGAGGGGGCGACACCGTCGAGGACCGGTGCGGGACGGAGCCCGCGGCCGAGTCGCGGTTCGCCATCGCCCAGCGCGGCATGGAGGGGGTCCGAGGACGGTTCGACGAACAGCACCCGGAGGGAGGGGTCGCGGCGGAGCAGGCCGGCAACCAGGTGCTGGTTGCGGCGCCAGACGCCGTCCCAGGCCTCGAGGGAGGTCACGACCAGGTCCACGTCACACCACCGCCGCGTAGACGGAGGCGGTTTCGCGCGCCTGGTGCGCGGGGGTGAACCGCGCGCGCTGGGCCCGCTGCAGACGAGCGGCATACGCGTCGCGCAGGAAAGCGTCCGACGTGAGACGCACCAGCAGGTCGGCGGCACGCTCGACGTCCCCGGGTGGGTGCAGCGCGGCGTCGGCGACGCTGCCGACCGTCTCGAGGTGTCCGCCGGCACCGACGGCGAGGACAGGCAACGCCGACGCCATCGACTCGAGCACGGTGAGCCCGAGCCCCTCGATGCTGCACGGCGCGAGCAGGACCGACGCTCGCTCCATGAGCGATGCCACGTCGCTGCGGTGCCCGAGGAAGCAGGTGGACTCGCCGATGCCGAGCTGGTGGGCGAGCGCGGTGAGCCGAGGCCGCTCGGCGCCGTCACCCGCGACGTGGAGTCGCCAGCCGTGGTCGGCGACGCCCGAGCGGGCGAAGGATCGCAGGGCGACATCGCCCTCCTTCTCGAGCTCGAGGCGCTGGGCCAGCAGGACGACTCGGTCGCGTTCGCCGGCAGTGCGCGTCGTGCTGGTCGAATCCACGCCGGGGTGGATGACGAAGCTGGTGCCCGCGATCGCCCGCGAGACGTAGTGGCTGATGGCGATCTGCGCGTCGACGCGCTGGGCTGCACCGGCGGCGGCCAGCGTCGACGCCAAGTTGTTGCCTCTGTCGCGGGCGAAGTGCCGGGTCACCACGAGCGGAGTCGACACTCCGAGCAGCGCTGCGGCACAAGCGATCTCGGCCGCAGTCATGTGCGCGTGCACCACGTCCGCCGCTGGTGCCCACCTGCGGACCGCGGCCAGGACCTGGGTCACGGTGCTCGCCGGCGTGGTGCGCACGCGCGGACCCACCGCCGGCCCCATGCGGGTGGGGTCACCACCGACGACGAGGACCTCGTCGCCCGCGTCGGCCTGGGCGCGAGCGAGGCGCGCGACATGGCTCTCGACACCGGCGAAGGCGTCGGAGCGCACGGCGTGCAGGATCCTCACCCGGGGCCCCCGCTCGTGACCGCGTCGCCCTGTCGTGTGTGGGCTTGCGCCAGGACCTCGAGGTAGCGGCGCGCGACCTCCGCCCAGGAGTGCTTCTCGGCGCTGCTCCGGGCTGCGCGCCGGGAGACCTCGGGGTCGAGGTCGAGCGCCCGACGCAGGCCGGCCGCGAGGTCGTCGGGTGCGCTCCCGACCACCGCGCCGTTGAGACCCTCGCTCACGACGTCCGGGACGCAGCCCGTGCGCGTCGCGACGACGGGAACGCCGCACGCGAGCGCCTCCAGCACGACGAGGCCGTAGGACTCGTAGGCGCTCGGCATCGCCAGGACGTCGGCAGCGTGCAGCCACGGCCGCGGGTCGGTCTGGGCGCCGTCGAACCGGAGTCGGTCGCCGAGCCGCCGAGCCGCCGCCCGGCGCGCCTCCGCGGCGACGAGGTCGGGAGTCCCGCCGACGACGACGAGCCGCACCTCTGGTCCCAGCAGGCCGAGAGCCTCCACGAGGACCGGCAGACCCTTGCGGCCGAACTCGTTGCCGATGAAGAGGACCAGGCGGGCACCGTCTGCGAGCCCGAGCCCCTCGCGGGCCTGGGTGCGTTCGAGCGGCGTCGGCGGCCGGAACCTCTCGACGTCGACCCCGTTGCCGATCACCACGGTCGGCAGGGTCAGGTCGGGGTAGACGTCGCGCAGCAGGCGCTCCTCGTCGCTCACGAGGTTGACCACGAGCCGGTGGTCGCCACCGCCCGAGTAGCGCCGGCGGTCGCGCGCCGTGGTGAAGAGGAGGACCGGGTTGCGGACCATGCGGAGGCGGTAGTGGCCCCGCGCCCGCATCGCCGCCTGGGCAATGCCGTGGTTCACGTAGACGTCGCCGGCCAGTGCGTCGTTGTGGCAGACCGACAGCTGGTCGGGGTGCCGGCGGAGGTAGCGGCGGGCGCGCCGCGTGCCCACGGTCGAGAACCACACGACCCCAGCGAGCAGCGACAGCCGGCCGGCGACTCCCCCGGTCGCCGCCGGCAGCCACGCGCCCCCCGCCTCGTCGAGGGTGAACCGGCGCACGTCGACCCCGGCGCGGCGCCACTCCTGCTCGAGGTGGAAGGCCACGGCGCCGACGCCCGTGCCGGGACCGATCTCGGGGGTGATCTGGACGACGGTCGTCACGTGGCGGCCGCCGTCAGGGGATGGACCTGCGCGGGTGACGTCTCCCCCGGAGTCCGGTCGACGGACCGCTCGGCGTGCCACTTGGCGCCGAGGCAGATGCCCAGCACGACGAAGGGCAGCGAGCCCATGACGGCCGCCCAGAAGAGGTCGAACTGCCCCTGGACCAGCCGGGAGACCAGGACCGCCAACGCCACCGAGCCGTAGACGGGGTCGAGGCGCCACGCGACCCGCAGCGCGACGGTCATCAGTGCCACGAAGGCCACCAGGCCGACGACGCCGGCGGAGGTGAGCACCTCGACCTCGGCGTTGGGCGGCTGGAAGCGGAACGGGAAGCGGTCGGTGTACCACCATCGGAGTCCCACGCCGAACCACGGGTCGAGCGACCACACGGTCATCGAGTCCTGGAACCAGGTCAGCCGTTGGAAGACGGAGTTGAACTGGTTGCCGGACTGGACCTGGTCCTGCACCAGGTTCGCCACGAACAGCAGGAGCGGCGCGACGAGCAGCAGAGCGACCTTGGAGCGCTTGCGGTCGGTGTCGGAGCGCAGCACGAGGACGAGCACGGCCACGGCGAGACCGATGAGTGCCTGCCGCGACTGGGTGAGCAGGACTGCCGTGACCATCGCGGCGGCCAGCACGAAGGACCATCGCCGGGTGAGTCCCACCCAGGCGGGCCGCGCGTAGGCCATCACCGCGCCGGTGGCGCACACCGTGCCCGCGAAGTTCTTGTGCATTCCGTAGGGGAACGACGGGTAGACCGGCTGGAAGTCGCCCTCTGCGAGCTGGAGCGCTCCCTGGACGATCGTGATCAGCGCGAGCATGCCGATCGTGCCCAGCAGCAGGCGTACCCCGAGGCGCCCGTGGCCGTTCGCACCGATCGCCCAGCCGACCAGGAGCGAACCCGAGACGAGCATCCAGGTGTGGACCCATTCGACCGCGTTGGCGGCATACGGGTTGTTGAGCACCGTCAGGAGGGTCGCGAACTGGTAGACGGCCGAGGCCCACAGGACGGCCCTCAGCCCCGCCGAGAAGGGGCGTCGGGCCAGGACGAGAGCCGGCAACGATGCGGCGGCGAGCGCGAAGTCCGAGACGGAGAGGTCGACGCCTGCCCCCCGGACGCGCAGCACGACGAGGAGCAGCGGCAGCACGGCGAGCGGGATGAGCCCGGGCTGCACGGCGGTCACGCCCATCGCGAGCACCGCGACGGCGATGACCGCGGCGGCCGCCGGTTGGTCGACCGCGAGACGGCCGACGAGAAGCAGCAGGGCGGCTGCGACGGCGACGAGCAGGCCGCGCACGAGGGCGTCCCTCGTGAGCCGACCGCGAAGCCGCTGGGGCACGGCGCCCGTCACGGGGCCGCCCCGCCCTCCGCCGCCCCCGACCGACCCGGGCGGGCCCAGTCGGCGGGTCGGCCTTCGGCAGCCGCGGGCCCCCGACCGTAGAGGCGCACCCGGTCCCTGGCCGCCCGGCCTCGCTCGCCACCCAGGGTCAGGGCCCGCACGGCGGACCCGGCGAGCTGTCCGGCTCGGCTCACCTGCCAGCCGAAGGCCCCGTGGTGCTTGCGGAGGTAGATCTCCTGCGCGGCGTGGAAGTGCCCCTCGCGGCGCGCGGGGTCGGTGCTGGTCGCGGCGCCCACGTGCATGGCGTGGGCCTCGGGCACGAGGGCGTGCCGCCACCCGAGCCGGGTGGCACGGTAGGCCCAGTCGGTCTCCTCGGCGTAGAGGAAGAAGCGCTCGTCGTCGAAGGGGCCGACGTGCTCGATCGCCTCGCGGCGCAGCATGAGCACCGAGCCGATGACGTAGCGGTCCCTCCGCAGGCGTCCGAGGCCGACCGCCTCGACCCACGTCGCCAGCGGCGAGGGGAAAGGCCACTCGACCCGTGAGGAGTCGCCGGCCGAGTCGACCTGCGACGGGCCGACGCTCGCGAGGTCCGGTGCGGCGAGCAACGCCGCGCGCAGCCGGTCGACGTGCTCGGGGAGCACGACGGCGTCGGGGTTGACGAGCAGCACGTCGGCACGGGGGTCCACCCACCGGAGTCCCTCGTTCACGCCCGCCGCGAAACCGCCGTTGCGCTGCGGGTCGACGTAGCGGGCACCCGCGGCCTCCACCACGGCCTGCACCGCGGGCGACGAGGAGTTGTCGACGACGGTGACCGGCAGGTCCCGCAGCGGTTCGAGCGCCCCGGCCAGGAGCTCGGGCTGGCCGTAGGCGACGACGACGATCTCGAGCGGCCGCTCGCGCAGGTCGGGCACAGCGGCCGAGCCGTCCCAGGTCTTGGTGACGGTTCGGTAGAGGGCCTCGTGCTGGGCCGCCACGACGTCCCACGACGTCGCTGCCGCCCGAGCCAGACCCGCCTCGCGCAGGTGACCTGCCACGCCGGGGTCACCCACGACCTCGGCCACGGCCTTGGCGAGCGCCGCCGCGTCACCCTCGGGGACGACGAGCGCCGCGTCGCCCACCACCTCGGGGAGCGCCCCGCTGTCGCTGACGACGACAGGGACCCCGCAGGCCATCGCCTCCAGGGCGACCCTGCCGAACTGCTCGACCCACGAGGGCGTGGTGAGCGACGGGACGGCGAGCACGTCGAGGGAGCGGTAGAAGCCGGGCAGCTGCGCGGGCGCGAGGGCGCCCACGAACTCGACGCGGTCGGTCACGCCGAGGCTCGCCGCGAGCTCCTCGAGCCGGTGGCGGTCGGGCCCGTCACCGGCGAGGCGGCAGCGGAGGTGACCCTGGAGCGAGACCGCCCGCAGCAGCACGTCGGCGCCCTTGGGGGCCTCGAGCCGACCCACGAACCCGACGACGGGCGCCTCGTCCGGTGAGCCGGCATACGTGGGCGACGGCGTGAACAGGGTGAGGTCGGTGCCGAGGTCGATGGTGCGAGCCCGCCCCGGAAAGCCCTTGCGCTCGACGATGCGACCGGCGGCGTCGTTGCACACGTGGACGCCGCCGGCGTGGCGCAGGACGGCCCGCTCGAGCCAGCGGAAGGGCAGCGGGTGTCGCTTGTCGAGGTTCTGGGCCGAGTAGACGAGGTAGGGCGCGCGCCGCCGACGCAGCCACCGGAGCGCCAGCACCTCGGCGGTCGCCAGCGAGTACGGCTCCTCGTGGATGTCGATGACGTCGACCGGGCTTTTGAGTGCACGCCACAGCGGTCGAGGGTCGTAGAGGAAAAGCGCAGGGTGAGAGCCGAAAGTCCTTGCACCCCAAACACTCTCGTCGCCCCGCGACTCGAGGCTCACGCGACGGCCACCCTCGGTCCACGACGCCGCCGACACCAGGTCGACCCGGTGCCCGGCGCGGCGCAGGGCACGCTCTCGCTCCCGCCACACGTCGACGACTGCGCTGTGGCTCACCCGCAGAGCCCACATGAGCTCCCACCCCGCTCCCGGTCCCCCGGCCGATGTCTCGTACTCGGCACAACCCTTCGGATGATATGGGAGGATGCGCCTACGCACCGTCGAGTTGGCCGGGGGGGTCAATGACGTTTCGAGAGTTCCTCAGCGTCCTGGGCGCTCGGTGGCGGATCATCGCGCTGAGCCTGCTCGTCGTGGTTGCCGCGACGGCCGTCCAGACGATGCTCACCCCTGCCGTCTACACGTCGAGCGCGAAGATCTACCTGCGCGCCACCCAACCGCCGGCCGCCGGCACGGGCAACCAGGTGACGACGTATGCCGTGTCGTCGGCCGACCTCTCCACGTACCTCGACGTGCTGACGTCACCATCGGTGATGGACCCCCTGCGCACGCGCCTCGGTCTCGAGCCGGGCACTCCGTTGAACGTCTCGGGCGAGGTCTCACAGACGTCGAACATGATGACCATCACCGCGACGGGTGGCGACCCGCAGCTGGTGGCACGCGTCGCCACCGAGGCGGGCCCGGTGCTGGCCGACGTCGCGAAGAAGTTCTCGCCGCTGCTCGCCTCCAACGGGCAGTCGGTGGAGGCCGACACGATCGTCCCGGCCTCGGTCCCCGGCGAGCCGACCTCGCCCAACGCCAAGCGAAACCTCGCCCTGGGAGGCCTGCTCGGCCTCGCACTCGGCCTCGGCCTCGCGCTGCTGCGCCACACGCTCGACACCAAGGTGCGCACGGCCGACGACATCAAGGCCATCTCGAGCCGGCCGATCCTCGGCGACCTGCCGGTCGTGAAGTCGGTGAAGGACAGCCTTCTCTCGCTCGAGACCGATCCCCACGGACGCCACGCCGAAGCGATCAGGCGGCTGCGCACCAACATCCTCTTCGTCGACGTCACGACCGGCGGCCACTCGTTCGTCGTGACGTCGTCCGTGCCCGCCGAGGGCAAGACGACGACCACCATCAACCTCGCGCTGGCGATGGCGGACGCGTCGTCGAAGGTGCTGCTCATCGACGGGGACCTGCGCAACCCGTCGGTCGCGAGCACCATGGGCCTCGACGGGTCGTTCGGGCTCACGACGCTGCTGCTCGGCCAGGCCGACCCGCAGGACGTCATCCAGCGGTGGCGCGAGACGT
This sequence comes from Dermatophilaceae bacterium, assembly GCA_013361975.1. Classification (GTDB taxonomy): domain Bacteria; phylum Actinomycetota; class Actinomycetes; order Actinomycetales; family Dermatophilaceae; genus Terrabacter. Next base: position 2,022 of record JABFXB010000542.1, on the reverse strand, counting down.
CACTGCACGTGCTGCCGGCGGGACCCGTGCCGCCCAACCCGAGCGAGCTGCTGGGCTCCGAGCCGATGGAGGCGCTGTTCGGGAAGCTGTCGCACGACTACGACTTCATCCTCGTCGACAGCCCGCCCGTCGTGCCGGTCGTCGACGCGGTGCTCCTCAACAAGCTGACCCACGGGCTCATCATGGTGGTCGGGGCGGACCGCACGAAGAAGCGCGACCTCGCCAGCGCCGTCCAGTCGCTCGAGACCGTCGACGCCCCGGTGGCAGGCTTCGCCCTCAACATGGTGCCGGTGAGCTCGTCCGTCGCCCACCGCTACGGGTACTACGGCCAGGCTGCCGAGACCGACCACAAGCCCAGCCGGCGTGAGCGCCGAGAGCGTCGCCGCGAGGGCCGGCACGCCTGACCTGACCGTCAGACCGGACGCACCAGCCCGCGGGCGCAGAGGTCTGCGACGAAGGCCTCCGCGTCTGCCGAGACGTCCGCCTCGGGCCGGCCGACGGCCCGGGCGACGCGGCCGAGCCACCCGTCGGCCGGCCCTGCGGTGGCCTCCGTCCAGATCACGGCGGCAGCGCCCTCGAGCACGACGAGGGGTCCGGCGGGCAGGCTGGCCACGTAGACGGTCCGCCCGTCGGCGCCGACCGTCACCCCGACGTCCGTCGGGACGCGGAAGGCGGCGGTCATCGGCCGGCTCCGGAGCGACGGCCCAAGGCCTCCCGCAGCCCGCGCGCGGGTCGATCGAAGAACTCCGCGACGACCTCGCGTCGCGTCACCGGTCGCCCGCGCACGAGGGTGAGGTGCTCGACGTTGACGAGCACCGACCGCGCAGCCACGGCCGCCGAGGCGCGCACGCCCCGCGCCGCCCGCACGCGGGCGCGCCACTCGTCCCAACGGGTCCCGCCCCGCGAGGCCACCCGCCACAGGTCGTACGCCGGGTCGTCCCGGTGCTCGTCGAGCGTGCCGGTGATGACGGAGAAGCCGAGCCCGGCGTCGAGGCGCTCCACCCACTCGACGATCCGGGCTCGCTGGTCGTCGGGTGCCGAGGTCCACACCGACTCGATGTCGTGCAGGCCCTTGGGGTCGCCTCCACCGCGGGCGGCATGGAGCAGCAGCAGGACGGCCTGGGCGTCGCGGGACGGCACGGCACACCGGACACCGCCGAGCACCGTCGTCCGGCGCTCCTGCCAGAGTGCATCGAAGGCAGCGGCCGGCGTGGGCCCGGCGCCCGGATAGATGCGGTGCAGGTCGAGCAGGCCGAAATCCCTGTGGCGCAGGGTTGCCGAGTGCTCGAACGACGAGCCGTAGGCGAAGCTGTTGATGAGGTCCCAGCCGTGGCCGCGCAGCTCCTCGAGCAGCACCTCGACGTCCTGGGGCCGGGCGAGCACGTCTGCGTCGGAGTAGCCGCGGCCCGGCACCAGTGTCGGGTCGAGCGCGGCGCCCTTGACGTGGAGGACGTCGAGCGCGAGGTGGTCTGCGACCCACTGGGCCGAGGCGTGCGCGAACCCGATGCGGACCTCCAGAGGCACCGTCGGCGGTGCGCCGGCGTCGTCTGTCGTCTCGTGGGCTGCCATCGCGCGAACCCCTTTAGACTGCAGAGGGACTGGTCGATCGCACCCTAACAGTCCGGGCGGAGGCGCAGATGCTGCGACGGGACCGCCTGCCGGCTGCTGCTGAGCGATGGCGCTCGCCCACTGGCAGTCGTGGTGCTCGCTCCGGTGGTCGTCGGCCTGGCCCTGCTGGCCCTGGCGCGCGGGGGCTGGCGTCGCGCCCTGGCCGGCGCGCTCATCCCCTCGGCGTCGACGGTCGCGGCGCTCGGGATCCCGCTGCAGACGGTGCTGGGCACCGCCACGGACGCCTTTCCCTCGCACCACGCCGCGGCGGGCATCGGGCTGCTCGTAGGCCTGGGCGTGGTGTGGCCGCGACCCGTCGGCAGGCGCTGGCTCGTCGCCCTCGCGGTGGCGGCCTTCCTGGTCGGCCTCGGCAACGTGTCGTGGTACGCCCACCAGCCCCGCGACGTCGTGGGC
>JABFXB010000062.1 GCA_013361975.1 Dermatophilaceae bacterium | reverse complement strand
GCCGTCGTGGCGATGGCCGCCGTCGGGGCGGCCGTCGCGGTCGACCTGCTGCCGGGCGTCAAGGTGCTCGCGCCCTTTCTCGGGCTCGTGGCGCTCGCGGTCTCGGTGGTGGCGGCCCTCGTGGCCGCGGGCTTCTTCGACGAGGTCAACGCTCTCGAGGCCCTGGGCATCGGCGCGGCCGTCGGCACGGTCTCGTGGTCGTTCCGCAGGGTGTTGTCGCTGCAGCCCGCGATGCTGACCCGCCGCGGCCAGGTCGGCTCGGGCGTCGGCTCGGTGCTCGTCGTCGGCGCCGTCGTCCACCTCTTCTCCGTCCTCAAATGAGAGTCCACGAACAAACACCTCCGCCCGGGCGGACTTGTCGCGGCGGATCGGCCCGCTCGGGCGCCACAACTCCGCCGGGGCGGAGTTGCCGTGGCAAGCCGGGCTCAGTAGACGAGAGCCTGCGCGCCGGGGGCCAGGGCCTCCTCGACGAAGACGGCCGCGCCCTTGATCACCGCGCCCTCGACGAGCTGGTCCTCGGTGAGCTCACGCCGGGCCGCGCACTGCGTGCAGACGGTGAGCCGGCCACCTGCGATCACGGCGTCGCGCAGCTCGACGAGCGGGGCGGCATACGGCAGCTCGAACTCCTCGGCCCGCCCCGGAACGGCCATCCACGTCGACTCGCCGGTGAGCCACAGCGACACGTCGACACCGCTGGCGACCGCGGTAGCGGCGACCGTGAAGGCCTGCGAGAGACGCTCCGGCGCCTCGGTTCCGGCCGTGACCTTGACGACGAGCGAGCGCGCGGGGGTGTCCATGGGATCAGGCTACGATCGGGCGCATGTTCAACCTCGACCAGGACATCCCCGAGCCGCTGCGTCCCCTCGCGTGGCTCATCGGACGCTGGGAGGGCGCCGGGGTCGTCGGCTACCCCACGATCGAGTCGGCGCACTTCGGCCAGGAGGTCGAGGTCACCCACGACGGGCGCGGCTTCCTCAAGTGGGAGAGCCGGTCCTGGATCCTCGACTCCGAGAACGGCGCCAAGGTGCGCCCCGCCGCCGTCGAGTCCGGTTTCTGGCGCCCGATCGAGAACGGCGAGGTCGAGCTGCTGCTGGCCCACCCGACCGGCATCCTCGAGCTCTACTACGGCCAGATCCAGCCGGCCAAGATCCAGCTGAAGACCGACGGCGTGCTCCGCTCGCCCGGCGCGAAGGAGTACAACGCGGCCACGCGGATGTACGGCCTCGTCGAGTCCCAGCTCATGTGGGTCATGGACATGGCCGCCGTCGGCCAGGAGATCCAGAGCCACGTCTCCGCCACGCTCAAGCGCGTCGAGTGACCGGGTGATCCCCGGAATGAGCGGTATGCCGTCAGCGTTGCCCCGAGCATGAGCGACGTCGAGCTGCCCACCCGTCCCACGACGGCCCCGAGCCCCCTGCTCGGGCGCTCCGGCGCGGTCGCGGGGGAGGGCCTCGAGGCCGGCGTCGCGCTGCACTACGGCGACCCGATGCGCGAGCAGCGCCTCCTCGAGGAGGGCCTTGCCGTCGTCGACCTGTCGCACCGCGACGTCGTCACCGTCACCGGGCCCGACCGCCTCAGCTGGCTGCACTCGCTCACCACCCAGCACCTGATCGGCCTCGAGCCGCGGCAGTCGCGCGAGGCCCTCATCCTCACCCCCAAGGGACACGTGGAGCACTCGCTCCACCTCGTCGACGACGGGGAGACGACGTGGGTCACGACCGAGCCGGGCGCCGGCCGGGCGCTCGCCGACTGGCTCGACCGCATGCGCTTCATGCTGCGCGTCGAGGTCGCGCTCGTCACCGACACGTGGGCCGTGCTCGGTGAGCCGCACGCGAGCGAGTCCGCCGACGGCGAACCCCTCGCATGGCGCGACCCTTGGCCCGACCTCGTCGGCGACACGACGGCATACGGCCCCGTCGACGAGCACCCCGGCACCGAACGGGCGTGGCGTGAGGTCATCGTGCCGCGTGCGGATCTCGTTGCGGCAGTGGGCGATCGGCCTCTCGCCGGCCTCTGGGCCGCCGAGGCCCTGCGCATCGCGGCCTGGCGCCCGCGGCTCGGTCTCGAGACCGACCACCGCACGATCGTCCACGAGGTCGACTGGCTGCGCACCGCCGTGCACCTGCACAAGGGCTGCTACCGCGGCCAGGAGACGGTGGCCCGCGTGCACAACCTCGGCCGCCCGCCCCGTCGTCTCGTCTTCCTCCACCTCGATGGCTCGGGCCACGTGCTGCCCGCGCGGGGGAGCGACGTGTATGCCGGTGACCGCGTCGTCGGCCATGTGACCTCGGTGGGTCGCCACCACGTCGACGGGCCCATCGCGCTCGCCGTCGTCAAGCGCAACACCGACCCGACTCTCGACCTGCTCGTCGAGGGGCTGTCGGCGGCCCAGACGACCATCGTCGCCCCCTGACCGACGCCTCCCGGGGCGCTGGCAGGATGTGCGCCATGAGCACCGCACGCAGCCCGTTCGGTTCAGGGAGCACCCTGATCACCGTCGCGCCCACCGGCGCCGAGACCGCCAAGGCGGACGTGCCGGCGCTGCCGACGACCCCCGAGGAGCTCGTCGAGACGGCGATCGCCTGCGAGCAGGCCGGGGCGGCGCTCATCCACATCCACGTCCGCGACCGCGACCACCAGCCGACCCTCGACGGTGCATTCCTCAGGGAGGCCGTCGACGGGGTGCGCGAGGCCACCGACCTGGTCGTCCAGCTCTCGACCGGCGGCGCAGTCACCGACCCGCTCGACAAGCGCCTGACGGTGCTCGACGCCGACCCCGACTCGTGCTCGCTCACGTGCGGCACGACGAACTTCGGCGACGGCGTCTTCCTCAACCCGTGGGGCTTCATGGTCGACCTCTACAAGCAGGCGCAGGAGCGCGAGGTCGTGCCCGAGTTCGAGCTGTTCGAGCTCGGCCACGCGCACGCGCTGCGCCGCCTCATCGACGAGTGCGGCCTGCCCTACGGCGGCAAGGTCCACGTCGACTTCGTCACCGGCGTGCCCGGCTCGATGCCCGGCACGCCCCAGGCCCTGATGGCCGGCGTCGCGATGCTGCCGCCCGAGGTGACGAGCTGGTCGGCCACCGGCATCGGCCGCGCCCACCTGCCGATCGTCGCCGCCGCCCTCTCCGCCGGGGGCCACCTGCGCGTCGGCATGGAGGACAACCTGATGTACGCCAAGGGCCGGCCGGTCGAGCACAACCGCGAGCTCGTGGCGCGGGCCGCCGAGATCGCGAGCGTGATGCAGCGCCCGGCCATGTCGACCACCGAGGCCCGCGCGATGCTCGCGATCAAGGACCGCCGCACCCGCTGAGCACGCAGCGACGCCGGTGTGGGGCGGCTCACGCTGTCCCCAGTTTGCATTCTGCTTGCTGCAGTTAGCACAATGGAGGCATGAGCAAGCTTCCGCTACCCGACCTCGGGGCCTACCTGCGCGAGCAGCGCGAGGGTGCCCAGCTGTCGCTGCGCCAGCTTGCCGACATGGCCGGCATCTCCAACCCCTACCTGTCGCAGATCGAGCGAGGGCTGAAGCGCCCGAGCGCCGAGATCCTGCAGCAGATCGCCAAGGGGCTGCAGGTCTCGGCCGAGTCGCTCTACGTCCGGGCCGGCATCCTCGACGAGCGGGTCGTCGACCACGACCCTGCCGCCGGCCCCGACGTCCTCTCCGCCATCGCGGCCGACCCGGTCCTCACCGACCGGCAGCGCGCGGTGCTCGTCGACATCTACCTGTCGTTCGTCGGCGAGGACGAGACGCCAGCACCCAGACCCCCTCGAAAGCCGGCCGCGCGCCGGCGCCCCTCGCGCAGCGCCGCTGCCGCGACCCCCGAGCTCAACGAGTCCATCCAGAAGGAGAACTGACATGGCTCTCAGCAACAAGATCACCAAGGCCGTCAAGGACGCCCAGAAGCAGGCCGAGGCCGCCGTCGCCGACGTGCGCGGCCAGCTCGGCCAGATCGACGGCAAGCTGCCCGAGGTCACGGTCGACCCGACCCCGTTCTACGCCGTCGTCGGCGCCGCGAACATCGCCATCGACACCGTGCGCTCGGCGAGCGAGCAGCTCGACGCGGCCCGCAAGCAGGCCAAGCGGGTCGACCTGCGCAAGGGCGCCCAGAAGGAGGCGGACCAGCTGCAGAAGGACCTCCAGAAGCGCATCGCCGACCTCCAGAGCCGCACGGCCGAGCTGCAGAAGCTCGCCACCAAGTACGCCGACCGCTTCGTCACGCAGGCGCAGGACCTCCCGGCGCGCGTCCTCAACGAGGGGCTCGTCATCGCGAGCAACGCCAAGGACCAGTACGACGCCGCCGCGGCCCGCGGCGAGAAGGTCGTGACCGACCTGCGCGCCCAGGGCGAGCGCACGGCGTTCGGCCTGGCCGAGCGCGGCACCGCCACCGTGACCCGCGGCCGTCGGGTCGCCGAGACGGCCGTGAGCGAGGGCGAGAAGGTGGCCCAGAGCCTCATGGACGTCGTCGTCAAGGACGCCTCGAAGGTCGGCACGCAGGTCGAGAAGTCGGCCGAGGCCGTCGAGGCCGCCGCTGCGCCGGTCGAGCCCACGCGCACCGCCGCCCACGAGAAGGCGATCCGCAGCTCCTCCGCGAAGAAGGCCGCTGCGACGCGAAAGGCCGACGAGGTCGAGGCGACGACGACCCGCAAGGTCGCCGCCCGCTCCTCCGCCACGACGGACGACCCCAAGGCCACCGCCGCCCGCAAGACCGCCCCGGCCAAGCGCGCCACGAAGAAGGCCACCAAGAAGGCGACGGCCTCGGCGACCGCCGCCACCAAGAGCGCCGCCAAGAAGGCCACCCCGGCCAAGAAGACCGCGGCCAAGACGGCCGCCACGTCCACGGAGTCCTGAGCCGCCGCTTCGCGCGACAGCTTCCCCTCCGCACGAGGCCGTCACCCGAATCCGGGTGGCGGCTTCGTCGCGTCCGGGGCCGGCCCTGCACGCGACCTCCCCGGAGGCGCCCTCGGCCCGCTCCGGCATACTGCGGGGCGTGTCGGAACACGTTGCCTCCCCGCCCACCCCCGTCAGCGCGGCACTCGCCGCAGCACCGGTCGTCGCCCATGTCGTGCGAGCCGGGTTCGTCGAGTCGGTGCACCACGGCACCGCGGTCGTCACGGCGCCCGACGGCTCCGTCGAGCTCGAGATCGGCGACGCGAGCGGGCCCGTCTTCCCGCGCAGCTCGAGCAAGCCGCTCCAGGCCCTCGCGATGGTGCGCAGCGGCCTCGACACCGACGGGCGGCTGCTCTCGCTCGCGTGCGCGAGCCACTCGGGGGAGCAGTTCCACGTCGACGCGGCCCGCGAGATCCTCGCCGGCGCCGACCTCGCCGAGACCGCCCTGCAGAACACGCCCGACTACCCCTACGACGACGCCGCGCGCATCGCCTGGATCGCGGAGGGCAAGCCGAAGCAGTCCATCGTGCAGAACTGCTCAGGAAAGCACGCCTCGATGCTCGCCACGTGCGTCGCCAACGGGTGGGACCTCGAGACCTACCGCGACCCGTCGCACCCGCTGCAGACGGCCGTCGCCGACACCGTGCGCGAGCTGACCGGGGCCGAGCCCGCCGCCGTCGCGGTCGACGGCTGCGGTGCGCCGATCCACGCCGTCCCGCTGAGCGCCCTCGCGCGCGCGTTCGGCCGCATCGCGTCGGCCACCGACGGCCCGGAGGCCAAGATCGCCCGAGCGATCCGCGACTTCCCCGAGTACCTCGGCGGCACCCAGCGCGACGTCACCACCCTCATCCGCGGCGTCGACGGGCTGGTCGCCAAGGACGGCGCCGAGGCCGTCTACGCGGTCGGCCTGCGCGACGGACGCGGGATCGCCGTCAAGGTCGCCGACGGCACCTCACGGGCGCGGAGCGTCGTGCTCGCCGCCGTGCTGCGCCGCATCGGCGTCGGCAGTGACGAGGTGCTCGCCGTGCTCGAGCAGGCACCGGTGCTCGGCCACGGGCAGCCCGTCGGGGCCGTCGTCGCCGTCGGCATCTGAGGCCGGCCTCGGTGAGAGCGGTTCTGCAGCGCGTCACGAGCGCGCGCGTCGAGGTCGACGGTGAGGTCGTCGGCGCGATCGACCGCGCCGGGCTGCTCGCCCTCGTCGGCGTCACCCACGACGACGGACCCGAGCAGGTCGAGCGCATGGCGCGCAAGATCGCCGAGCTGCGCATCCTGCGCGACGAACAGAGCCTCGTCGACGCGGGCGCCCCCGTGCTCGTCGTCAGCCAGTTCACGCTCTACGCCGACACGCGCAAGGGCCGTCGGCCGTCGTGGAGCGCCGCCGCCCCCGGCCCGGTGGCGGAGCCACTGGTCGCCGCCCTCGTCGACGCCCTTCGCGGGCGGGGCGTCGAGGTCGAGCAGGGCCGCTTCGGCGCGATGATGGAGGTCTCGCTCGTGGGCGACGGCCCGGTGACCTTGGTCGTCGACGCGTAGACGTCTGGGAGAACGCTGGGAGCTCTCAGCGGCGCGCGTTACGCTTCGTCCATGCAGCTGTACTCGGGGTTCCAGAACGTCGTCCTCCTCGTGCTCGGGGCGGTCGCGCTCGGCTGCGAGGTCTTCGCGTTCGTCGACGCCCTGCGCCACCCCGACAAGGCATACGTCGCCGCGGGCAAGCGCACGCGTACCTTCTGGCTCGCGATCCTCGGGGTGGCGCTCGCGATCGGTTTCGTGACCCTCTTCAACCCGCTGAGCCTCTTCGGCCTGATCGCCTTCGTCGGCGCGGCCGTGTACCTCGCCGACGTCCGCCCGGCCCTTCGCCAGGTGCGCGGCATCGGAGGCCGGTCCAGCGGGGGCTGGTGAACACCCGTCGTCGTCCCGGCATCCGGTTCGGGTGGGCCGCCCCGGTAGGGCACACTGGGCACTCACCGACGATGGGGGAACCATGACCGACCAGCACCGGGCTGGCAGCGTCTCCGCGCTCGACCCGCACCAGCACGACCACGAGCTGGGGCCGGCGCACACGCCCGACGACTACGACCTGGGCGACCGCAACCCCGCCGACGACATCTTCGTGGCCGAGCGCCCCTGGGGCCAGTTCCAGCAGTTCGTCTCCAACGAGCAGGTCACGGTCAAGATCATCACGGTGCAGCCCGGCCACCGTCTCTCGCTCCAGCGCCACGACCACCGCGGCGAGATGTGGCAGGTGCTCGACGTCCCCATCGACGTCACCGTCGGCGACCGCTCGTGGAGCGCCCAGCCGGGCGAGACCGTGTGGGTGCCGCGGAACTCGATCCACCGCATGGGCAACTCCGGCGACCGTCCCGGCCGCCTGCTCGAGGTCGGCTTCGGCCACTTCGACGAGGCCGACATCGAGCGGCTCGAGGACGACTACGTCCGCTGACGCGGGCCGACCACAGCAACAGACCACGTATGCCGCCGGGCCCGGCGGCATATGCGCGCTCGGGGGGTCGGCGGGGACGACGGGTGGCTCAGCCGACGCGTGAGGTGGCTGAGCCCAGGGACAGCTCTGCCCAGACGACCTTGCCACCGGGCAGGGGGCTGGCGCCCCACCGCTCCGCGAGCGCCTCGACGATGTGCACCCCGCGGCCGCTGACGTCGTCCATCGTGACCGCGCGCCGCTGAAGCGGGGTCTCGGTCGCGTCCTCGACACCGACCCGCAGGCCTCCGCGCCGCCGGTCGACCACGGCGCGGAACGGGGAGCCGGCGTGGTGCAGGGCGTTGGTGGCCAGCTCGGACACGATGAGCGCGGCGTCGGGCACGAGCTCGGCGTGACCCCAGGCGCGCAGCACGTCGACGACGAAGTGCCGGGCGGCCGGCACGGACTCCGGCGTCGGGAGGTAGACGCGCGAGCAGGCGTGGCCCTCGTCCTGCACCCCGCCGTCGGCAGGGGCCGAGCCACCCGTGGGCAGCAGGTCGGTGTGCAGGTCGCACACGCGGCGGACGTCGACGAGCTCGGCACGGTCGAGGACACCGGTGGGGTAGGCGCAGAGCAGGGAGAAGTCGTGCTCGCGGAGCAGCTGGTTCCACAGCAGCTCGAGCTCGATGGCGTGCTCGACCTGGCCCCGCTGCCACAGCAGGGCGACCATCTCGCCGAAGGCTCGGATCGGCACGCCGTCAGCCCCCACCTCCGAGATGACCTCGCCGACGCGGGACATGAAGCGGTCTGCGTCGACGGCGTCGTCGACGACGATCTCGCCCAGGGCCTCGTCGGCGTCGATCACGATGTAGCGACCCGCGGCGGCACGCCCTGCGGGGTCCTCGCCGCGTCGGGCGAGGAGGGAGTCCAGGGCGGCCTGGTGGTCGGCCGCCGCCACGACGATGACGCACTCGTCGCGGTGCCAGCCGTCCGCGACGAAGCGCGCGACGGCGTCGGTACCCTCACTGTCGAGTGCGTAGAAACTCACTGCATGGCCTCGCCCCCAGGCGGTCATGCCGTCGAGCGACATGGTGCTGATGCTACGCCGACGGCGGGGGACCGGGTCGACTGATCATCCTGTGAGTTGCCCGAGTGCCCGACCTGTCCCGTTTGGGGTGGTCCGGTCCCACGTTCGACGCGAATCGGCGCCCCACCGGCAGGGCTCAAGAGGTTCAGCGGACGCCCGGCGCCACGGCCGACCAGTCGACTGTCACCTCACCCAGCCGCCAGCGTGACGGCCCGTCGAGCAGCGGCCAGCGACGGCGTACGTCCTCGCACATGGCCAGAAAACGCTGGCGCGCACCCCAGGAGGACTGCGGCGCGCTGCGGGCCCACGCGTCGTCGAGGTCGGACAGGAAGGCGTGGACGGGCTCGCCCGGCACGTTGCGGTGGATGAGCGACTTGGGCAGCCGCTCGGCGACGTCCGAGGGGCGCCCCAGCCCGCCAATCCGCAGCGAGATGGTGAGGCTGAGAGGGCCCGAGGCGTCGACGGCGACCCAGGAGGCCCGCCGGCCGATCTCGTCGCACGTGCCGTCGACGAGCAGGCCGTCGGGCGCGAGGCGCCCCTGCACGAGGGCCCAGGCGTCGGCGACCTCGTGCTCGGCGTACTGGCGCAGCACGTTGAAGGCGCGCACGACGGTGGGCCGTGCGCCGCCGTCGAGGGGCACCTCGAAGCCGCCGAGCCGGAACGTCAGGCGCTCGCGCTCGAGCGGCCGTCCTGCGGCGACGCGCTCGGGGTCGATCTCGATGCCGACCACGTGCACGTCGGGCCGTACGCGCTGCAGCCGATCGTGCAGCTCGACGGCGGTGATCGGGGAGGCGCCGTAGCCGAGGTCGACGACGACCGGTGGGGCGGCCGCACGCCGGAGCCGCCACGCCTGCGGGCCGGCGATCCACCGGTCGCAGCGGCGCAGCCGGTTGGGGTTGGTCGTCCCGCGCGTGATGGTCCCCACGGGGCGTGCTGGGCGGGCCACGCCGCGAGCGTACGCGGTGTGCTTCCCATCGAGACGTTCCGGTCGATGTATTCCGCGGTCACCCCGTGACCGCGGAATACATCGAATCGTGGGTGTGGTTGAGTCGGGGGAGCACGTGTGAGCAGGACGAAGGGATGCCGATGGTGGCCGATCCGAGGCGGGTGGCGATGATCAGCGTCCACACCTCGCCGCTCGAGCAGCCCGGCACCGGTGACGCCGGCGGTCTCAACGTCTACGTCGCCGAGACGGCACGCGAGCTCGCGACGCGCGGGGTCGAGGTCGACATCTTCACCCGCCGCACCACGGGCGAGACCCCCGTCGAGGTCGAGCTGACGCCGGGCGTGACCGTGCGCCACGTGACGTCGGGGCCCTACGAGGGGCTCGCCAAGGAGGACCTCCCCGGCCAGCTGTGCGCCTTCTCGGCCGGCATCATGCAGGCGGGCCTGTCCGTGCCCGAGGACCACTACGACCTCGTGCACTCGCACTACTGGCTCTCGGGACAGGTCGGCTGGCTCGCCGCCGACCGCTGGCGCGTCGCGCTGGTGCACACGATGCACACGATGGCCCGCGTCAAGAACCTCCACCTCGCCGACGGCGACCTCCCCGAGCCGCGCGGCCGCGAGATCGGAGAGGTCCAGGTCGTCGAGGCCGCCGACCGGCTCATCGCCAACACCGACGACGAGGCCCGCGAGCTCGTCGAGCTGTATGCCGCCCCGCCGGCCAAGGTGTCCGTCGTTCCTCCGGGCGTCGACCTGTCGACCTTCACCCCGGGCGACCGGCTCGCCGCACGCCGAGAGCTCGGCCTGCCCGTCGACGGCCGACTGCTCCTCTTCGTCGGCCGCATCCAGCCGCTCAAGGCGCCCGACGTGCTGCTCCGGGTGGCCGGCGAGCTGCTGCGCCGTGACCCCACCCGCCGCGAGCACCTCACCGTCGCCGTGCTCGGTGGACCCAGCGGCAGCGGCCTGACCCGTCCGCACGAGCTCGAGGAGCTTGCGCGCACCCTCGGCATCGACGACGTCGTCCGGTTCGTCCGGCCGGTCGACCGCCCCGTGCTCGCGCAGTGGTACCGCGCCGCCGACCTCGTCCTCGTGCCGAGCTACTCCGAGTCGTTCGGGCTCGTCGCCATCGAGGCCCAGGCGTGCGGCACGCCCGTCGTCGCCGCGCAGGTCGGCGGACTGCCGACCGCGGTCGGCGAGGCCGGCGTGCTGGTCGACGGCCACGGCATCCCCGACTGGACCGATGCCGTCGAGTCGCTGCTGCGCGACGACGACCGGCGCCTCGAGCTGGGGGCGGCCGCCGTGCGCCACGCGGCGCAGTTCGGGTGGGCGGCCACGACCGACCGGCTGCTCGAGGTCTACCGCCAGGCGATCCACGAGCGCGCGACCGGGTCGGCGGAGTCGCCCATCGACGAGGGGCAGAGCCTCGTCGGCGTCCCGACGGCGGTCATCCCGTGAGCAGCAGCCCGGGCAGCCCCGGCAGCCCCGCCAGCAACGGCAGCCCCGGCAGCCCCGCCAGCAACGGCAGCCGTCCCGGGGCCACCCGGGGCGGACCCGGCGGCGACGCGGAAGCCCGCCTGACGGCATACCTCGGCTCGGTCGGGCTCGAGTGGGAGCTCGGCGGGCGTCCCGGGGAG
>JABFXB010000238.1 GCA_013361975.1 Dermatophilaceae bacterium | reverse complement strand
GGCGTCACGCCGTCGCCGATGAGCATGAGCGAGCTGCGCACGTGGTCGGCCACGACCCGGAACCGCACGTCGTCGTCGTGGTCGGCGCCGTAGCGCCGACCTGTGAGGTCCTCGGCCGCCGCGATGACGGGGAAGACCTCGTCGGTCTCGTAGATGTTGTCGACACCCTGGAGCAGGAACGCGACGCGCTCGAGGCCCATGCCGGTGTCGATGTTGCGCTTGGGCAGGTCGCCCGCGATGTCGAAGTCCTCCTTGGACCGGACGTTCTCGAGCTCGTACTGCATGAACACGAGGTTCCAGAACTCGAGGTAGCGGTCGCCCGCCTCCCAGTCGCCGTCGGCGCCGTACTCGGGACCGCGGTCGAGGAGGATCTCGGAGCAGGGGCCGCCGGGCCCGGCCACGCCCATGTTCCAGTAGTTGTCCCTGCGGCCGAGGCGCACGATGCGGTCGTCGGACAGGCCTGCGACCTTCTTCCACAGCGCGATGGCCTCGTCGTCCTCGTGGTAGACCGACGCGTAGAGGTCCTTCTCCTCGAAGCCGAGGCCGCCGTCGGCCTGGCTGCGGGTGATGAGCTCCCACGCGAGCCCGATGGCGCCTTCCTTGAAGTAGTCGCCGAAGCTGAAGTTGCCGTTCATCTGGAAGAACGTGCCGTGGCGGGTCGTCTTGCCGACCTCCTCGATGTCGAGGGTGCGCACGCACTTCTGCACGCTCGTGGCGCGGTCGAACGGCGGCGTCTCCTGGCCGAGGAAGTACGGCTTGAAGGGGACCATGCCGGCGTTGACGAACAGCAGGTTCGGGTCCTCGTGCACGAGCGGCGCGCTCGGGACGACGGTGTGGCCGTTGTTCTCGAAGTAGGAGAGCCAGCGGCGGCGGATCTCAGCGGTTTCCATGTGATGTCCTCGAGGTGGATCGGTGGCTGGTGGGGTCGGGGCGGGGTCGGCGTGCGCCTCAGCAGGGCGCGACCGACCCCCAGCGGGCTCGGGCCGCCGGGCTCGCCACCACCTTGTGTTTCGTGTCCATCACGCCGACAACCCTAACCGACCACGTGACACGAGTCCCACCGCCTACGCGACGCGGCGCGCACCCACGCACGTATGCCGCTGGGCCGGCCCCGTGCGGGAGCCGGCCCAGCGGCATACGGCCCGTCTCAGGCGTGGAGCCCCTGCTCAGGCGGAGTGCTCGACCTCGGCGACCAGGTCCGTCTTGACCTCCGGGAAGTGGCAGGCCTGCAGGTGCAGGCCGCCCTCACGCCGACCCCGCGTGCTGATGTCGGCCTCGGCGGCCACCAGCGGCGGCTCCTGCTGGGCGCAGACGTCCTGCGCCTTCCAGCAGCGGGTGCGGAAGCGGCACCCGCTCGGCGGGTCGATCGGGCTGGGCACGTCGCCGACGAGGCGGATGCGCTCCTTCGGGGCGATGCCGCGGGCGACGTTGATGTCAGGGGCGGCCGACAGCAGCGCCTGGGTGTACGGGTGCTCCGGCGCCTCGTAGATCTTCTTCTTGTCGCCGTACTCGACGATCTTGCCGAGGTACATCACCGCGACCTGGTCGCAGAAGTGGCGCACGACGCCGAGGTCGTGGGCGACGAAGATGAAGGCCAGGTCGAGCTCGTCGCGCAGCTTGGCCAGCAGGTTCATCACCTGGGCCTGGATCGACACGTCGAGGGCCGAGACCGGCTCGTCGGCGATGATCAGCTTCGGCTCGACCGCGAGGGCGCGGGCGATGCCGATGCGCTGGCGCTGGCCACCGGAGAACTCCGACGGGTAGCGGTTGATGTGCTCGGGGTTGAGGCCGACGAGCTCGAGCAGCTCCTGGACCCGCTGCTTCTCCTTGCCCTTGTGCAGGCCGTGCACCTTGAGCGGCGTGGTGAGGATCGACCCGACCGTGTGCCTCGGGTTGAGCGAGGAGTAGGGGTCCTGGAAGATCATCTGCACGTCGCGGCGGATGCCCCGCAGCTGGTGCTCCTTGAGGTGCGTGATGTCACGGCCCTCGAACTCGATCGACCCTGCGGTGGGCTCGTCGAGGCGCGTCACGAGGCGCGACGTCGTCGACTTGCCACAGCCGGACTCGCCGACGAGGCCCAGCGTCTGGCCCTGCTTGACCGTGAAGCTGATGCCGTCGACGGCCCTGACCGTCGCGCGCACCATCTTGAGGCCCTGGACCTCACGGAAGGGGAAGTGGCGCTGGAGGTCGGTGACCTTGAGCAGCGTCTGGTCGCTCATCGGGCTCCCTCGTCGAGCTGCAGCGTGGCCACGGGGTCGGCCAGGTGGCAGCGGATCTCACGGTTGCTGAGGCCCGGCGTCGGCCGCCACTCGGGAAGCTGCGTGAAGCACGCGTCGCCGGGCACCTGGTCCTTGAACTGGCAGCGGGGGTGGAACGAGCAGCCCGACGGCAGGTTGAGCAGGCTGGGCGGCGCCCCCGGGATGGCCTTGAGCTCGTCGAGGTCCTCGGAGTGTGACGGCAGCGACTGGAGCAGGCCGTAGGTGTACGGCATGGACGGCTGCGCCAGCACCTCCTTGGCACTGCCCTTCTCGACGCCGCGACCGGCGTACATCACGAGGATGTCGTCGGCGGTCTCGGCCACGACCGCGAGGTCATGCGTGATGAGGATGACCGCCGAGCCGAACTCCTTCTGCAGGTCGTTGACGAGGTCGAGGATCTGCGCCTGCACCGTCACGTCGAGGGCCGTCGTCGGCTCGTCGGCGATGAGCAGCTTCGGGTTGTTGACCAGGCCGAGCGCGATCATGGCGCGCTGGCGCATGCCGCCCGAGAACTCGTGCGGGTACTGGTTGGCCCGGCGCTGCGGGTTCGGGATGCCGACGAGGTCGAGCATCTCGACCGCCCGCTTGTGGGCGATCTGCTTGCTCACCTTGTTGTGCGCCTGGTACGCCTCGGCGATCTGCTTGCCGATCTTGTGGAACGGGTGCAGCGAGCTCTGGGGGTCCTGGAAGACCATCGCGGCCTTGGTGCTGCGGATCTTCTGGAAGGTCGAGGCCGGGGCCCCGACGAGCTCGAGGCCGTCCAGCTTGATGCTGCCCGTGATCCGGGTGCGCTTCGGGTTGTGCAGGCCGAGCACCGCCATGCTCGACACCGACTTCCCGGAGCCGCTCTCGCCGACGATGGCCAGGGTCCGGCCCAGACGGGCCTGGTAGCTGAGGTTGGAGACCGCCTGGACCAGGCCTTCCTCGGTGGGGAAGGCGACCGAGAGGTCGCTGACGTCGAGGACGACCTCACCGGCGGTGTTCGCGCCGGCGGTGCGGGTCGAAACGGTGTTGGTGCTGGTGCTCACGACAGCCTCACTCTCGGGTCGACGAGGGAGTATCCGATGTCGACGATGAGGTTCATGACGACGATGATGACCGCAGTCATGAGAACGCTGCCCATGATCACCGGGAGGTCCTGCGACCGGAACGCCTGGATGGTGCGACGGCCGATGCCGTCGACGCCGAAGATCTGCTCGGTGATGAGCGTGCCGGTGAGCAGGTAGGCGATGTCGAGGCCGAGGATGGTCAGGATCGGGCTCATCGCGGCGCGGAAGCCGTGCTGGAAGAGCACGGTGCGCTCTGGGATGCCCTTGGACCGGGCCGTTCGCACGTAGTCCATGCTGAGCGTCTCGAGCATGGAGTTCCGGGTGTACCTGGTGTACGACGCCGACGTGACGAGGCCGAGGATCAGGGCCGGCGCCAGAAGCCCGAGGAGGAAGCGCCCGAAGCCCTCGGACATCGGGCTGAACTGTGGCAGGACGTGCCACAGGATGACCGGGTAGAGCGCCACGAGGAGCGCCAGGACGTAGTACGGGATGGCGCCGAGCACCTGCGAGGCGCCGACGATGAGGCGGTCCGCCGCGGTGCCGCGCCGAACCGCGGCTGCGATGCCCGTGACGACGCCGACGGTCACGAACACGATCGCCGCCATGATCGCGAGCACGACGGTGTTGGGGAACCGCGAGAAGAGCTCGTCGTTGACCGACTGCCGGGTCAGGAAGGAGAACCCCAGGCACGGCGCGCTGCAGTGAACGGTGTCGCCGGCGTAGGTGAAGTCGCGGCCGACGAACAGGCCGCTGAAGTACTCGAAGAACTGCTGCCTGAGCGGTCTGTCCAAGCCCAGGCTCGCGCTGATCTGAGCGAGCCGCTCAGGCGGACACTTGGACTCCGGGCACAGGGCGAGAGCGGGGTCCGAGGGCGCGGCGAAGAAGAGCAGGAACGCCGACACCATGGTCGCCAGGACCACGCTCAGGGCCAAGGCCAGCCGGCGCAGGATGTAGATCAGCAAGGGGAACCTTCCACGTTCGGGCGCCGCGGTGGGGGTCCGGGATCACCCGGACCCCCACCGCGGCCTGTATCAGCTGCCCCCTGTGGGGGGCGGTCAGTGCCTGATTACTGGTCGAGCCAGATCTTGGTGATCTCCGGCATGCCCTTGTTCGGGTTGTTGTGGACGTTCTTCACCTTCGTGCCGAAGACGGAGTTGCCCTTGTCGTTGTAGTCCGGGATCGCCAGGAGGTAGTTCTCCGTGAGCCACTTGTCCATCTTGCCCCACTCCGGCCCCTGCTCCGTGATGGAGAGGTTGAGGATGCGCTTGATCTCGGCGTCGATCTTGGCGTCGGAGAAGTTGCCGAACGTCGTGCCACCCTGCGAGAGCGCGCCGCTGCCGATGGTGGGCGGGATGATCGAGTCGGCCGACGGCCAGTCGAAGCACCAGCCACGCGGCGACTGGAGCATGTTGTACTTGCCCTTCGGCTTGCCGATGATGGCGCGACGCTCCTTGTTCGGGACACCGATGTCCTGAACCTTGAAGCCGGCGGCCTCGAGCTTCTGCTTGCGGACCTGGTTGACCTTCTGGGCGATGTCGTCGTCGTTCGTGTAGTAGTACACGAGCTCGAAGGGCTTGTCGGGGCCGTAGCCGGCCGCGGCGAGCATCTCCTTGGCCTTGGCGGCGTTGCCGTCGCCCTGGCCGTTCATCTTGAAGCCCGGAGCCGCCTCGGCCTCGTACTTCTGGTAGCCGGCGATCTGCGGCGGGATGATCGTGCTCGTCGGGCTGTACGAGTGCGAGGTCTCGCCAGCGGCCTTGTGGATCGAGTCGAACGGGTAGGCCACGGCGATCGCCTTGCGCACCGGCAGCGGGATCTTCGTCGCGTCCATGTTGACCATGATCACGCAGGAGGACGGGCCCTCCTCGAACTGGGCCTTCTTCTCGCCCTCGATCTGCGGGATGAGGGAGGAGTCGATGGCGTCCCAGTTGAGCGACGTCGCGTCGTCGCCGTTGCTGGCGAGGATGGCGGTCTGCGTCTTGATGACGTCCTGGCCGAACTTGAAGTGGTAACCGTCCGGGTAGTCGTTGCGCGCCGGGTCGGTGTTCTTGTCCCAGTTCGGGTTGCGCTTGAGCGTGAGCTCGGTGCCCGGCGTGTACTTGTCGAACATGTACGGGCCGGTCGCCAGCGGGTGCAGCTGGTAGTCCGCCTTCTTGTCCTTCGCCTCCGGGATGGGCGTGAACTGGTTGAAGGACACGAAGTAGGGCAGCGTCTCGAAGCGCTTCTCGAGGTGGAAGACGACGGTCTTGTCGTCGGGAGCCTCGACGCCCTTCCAGTTCTTGTCACCCTTGTAGGGGCCCTGGTAGCCGGCCCCACCCTTGAAGAACTCGCGCTGGTACGTCGGTCCGTTGGCGGCGAGG
This sequence comes from Dermatophilaceae bacterium, assembly GCA_013361975.1. Classification (GTDB taxonomy): domain Bacteria; phylum Actinomycetota; class Actinomycetes; order Actinomycetales; family Dermatophilaceae; genus Terrabacter. The sequence goes on along the minus strand of JABFXB010000238.1, from coordinate 5,357 downwards.
TCGGGGTCGAACGAGCGCTTGGCCGCGAAGACGACGTCGGCGGCCTTGACCGGCGTGCCGTCCTCGTACTTGATGCCGTCCTTGAGCGTGAACGTCCAGGTCAGGCCGTCGGGGGACGCCTTGCCGAGGTCGGTCGCGAGGTCCGGGACGAGGACCATCTTGCCGTCCCGAAGGGTGAAGGTCGTCAGGGCACGGTGCGTCAGCGAGAAGATGACGGCCGTGTCCTGGTAGAACTGGTCGCTCGGGTCGAAGTTCGCCGGCGTGCTGTTGTACGGGACGGTGAGGATTCCGCCCCGCTTGGCACCGGGGATCTCCGGGGCCGGGCCCTTGGCGTTGGGGTCGAGGGCGGCGCCCGCCTGCTCGACCGGCTTGTCTCCCCCGTTGGTGCCACCGGCGCCGCCGTTGTTGGCAGTCGGCGCGCCGCAGGCCGCGACGAGGCCGAGGGATGCCGCGGCTCCCACGGTCAGGACTTTGGTCCAGCGCATTGTTGTGTGCTCCCTTGTGCTCGTCCCGACTCTTTGCCGGGAACATCTGATGACCGGTGACCCGGATGGGTCAGCGGCGGCTGCTGGGGTCGAAGGCGTCACGGATGGAGTCGCCCAGCAGGCTCAGGGCCAGCACGAGGAGCGAAAGTCCGATGACCGGCGGCCAAAGCCACAGCGGGTAGATCGAGAAGAGACTCTGCGCGTCGGAGATGGTGCGCCCCCACGAAGCCGTGGGCTCCACCAGGCCGACGCCGAGGTAGCTGAGGGTTGCCTCGTAGACGATGTACGCCGGCACGGCGATCGAGGCCGAGACGATGATGGGACCGACGAGGTTCGGCAGGATCTCGCGAAAGAGGATCTGTCGGGTCGGGACACCGATCGCGCGGGCGGCCTGGACGAACTCCCGTTCCCGGAGGCTCTTGACCTCACCTCGTACGAGGCGGGCCAGTCCCATCCAGCCGAAGATGAACAGCACGACGATGAGCGTCCAGAACCGGATGTCCGACGTCTCCTCGTTGGTCAGGTCGCCGGTGCCCGCGAAGCCCTTCTGCACGATCGGGACGATCGCGATGATGAGGATGAGGATCGGCAGGCTGAGGAAGAAGTCGATGACCCAGGAGATCACCCTGTCCACGACACCGCCGAGGTAGCCGGCGAGGAGGCCGAGCGTGACGCCGATCATCGTCGAGGCCGCGGCGGCGACGAAGCCGATCACGAGCGACGGACGGGCACCGTAGGCCCACCTGGCGAAGAGATCACGCCCGAGGCGCGGCTCGACACCCATCCAGTGCGCGGCGCTCGTCCCCTGCATCGGAAGGCCGTTGATGTCGACGATGTCGGTGTTGGTACGGGTCGCATCGGCCTTGAGCCCGGTGGTCGGGTCGGCCGACTGCAGGGCGGTCAGGAGCGGCGCGAGGATCGCGACCAGGATGAAGAAGACGATGATGGAGGCGCAGATGATGGCGACCTTGTCCTTCTTCAGACGGTCCCAGGCGACCTGGCCCGGAGAACGGCCGGTGCGCTTCTCCTGATGCTGCAAGGTCGTCGAAGGCTTCTCATCGGATGCCTCGCTCAGCGCGGTTGCTGAGGGCTCCGGCATGGCATTCAACGCGTTGTCTCCATCCTGGGGGGATCACATCTGGTTCGGGGTGTCTTCACCCGCGCCGCCTGCGGGAGAGGACCAGACCTCCGCTGCTCCACCCCCCCGCTGGGACGTCGTGAGCCTGCCACAGAGAGCCTCACGTCCGAACCGCGGGACTGTCATGGATGGCAAATCGTTACCAAACACCGGAATGCGCCACACAATGTCCTTCAGGACCCAAGAGCACGCGAAAGTACGCCTCGGTAGTGCGTTGCGTCGGATGGGCTCGCGTCGGCGATCAGCTTCGGCGCGTGCGGCCCAGTCGCCCGGAGAGCCACTCCCAGCGGGTGCGGAGCCGCTCCTCGAAGCCACGGTCGGTCGGCCGGTAGTAGCTGACGGAGTCGTGCAGGTCGTCGGGCAGGTACTGCTGCGCGGCCACGCCGTCGGGCTCGTCGTGGGCGTAGACGTAGCCCTTGCCGTGGCCGAGGCGCTCCGCCCCGGCGTACCCGCTCCCCCGCAGGTGTGCCGGCACCACGCCACCCCGCCCCGCGCGCACGTCGGCGATCGCTTCGTTGATGCCGACGTATGCCGCGTTGGACTTGGGCGCCATGGCGTTGTGCACGACCGCCTGGGCGAGGATGATCCGCGCCTCGGGCATCCCGATCTGGGCCACCGCGTGCATCGCGGCGACGGCGGTCTGCAGGGCGGTGGGGTCGCCCATCCCGACGTCCTCACTGGCCGAGATGACGACGCGTCGGGCGATGAAGCGTGGGTCCTCCCCCGCCTCGAGCATGCGCGCGAGGTAGTGCAGGGCTGCGTCGACGTCGCTGCCGCGCATCGACTTGATGAGGGCGCTGGCGACGTCGTAGTGCTGGTCGCCGGCCCGGTCGTAGCGCACGGCCGCCTGGGCGACCGCCTGCTCGACGTGGGCCAGGGTGATCTCGACGGGGTCGTCGGACAGCCGCCCCGCCGGCTGCGCGTCGAGCGCGACCCCGGCCGCTGCCTCGAGCGAGGTGAGCGCGCGGCGGGCGTCGCCCCCGGCGATGCGCACGAGGTGCTCAGTCGCGTCGGCCGCGAGGGTGTGGGCACCGTGGAAGCCTCGCTCGTCGGTCAGCGCGGCGCCGAGCAGGTCGCCGACCTCGTCGTCCGACAAGGACTCGAGCGTGACGAGGACCGAGCGCGATAGCAGCGGGGAGATGATGCTGAACGACGGGTTCTCGGTCGTCGCTGCGACGAGGATGACGGTCCGGTTCTCGACCCCGGGCAGCAGGGCGTCCTGCTGGGCCTTGGTGAAGCGGTGGATCTCGTCGAGGAAGAGCACGGTCTGGCGACCGTAGAGGTCGCGCTCGCGCACCGCCGCGTCCATGACGGCCCGCACGTCCTTGACTCCGGCCGTGACGGCCGACAGCTCGACGAACCGACGGTCGGCCACGGTGGCCACAAGGTGGGCGAGGGTCGTCTTGCCGGTCCCGGGGGGTCCCCACAGGATGGCCGAGAGCGGTCCGGCCGCACCCCCGGAACCCTCGATCAGCCGGCGCAGGGGACTTCCCGGGCGGAGGACCTTGCCCTGGCCGCGCACCTCGTCGAGGCTGCGCGGCCGCATCCGGACCGCGAGCGGCGCCACGCCCGCCGACGCCGGTTGGTCCCCGCGCTCTGCGGCGGAGGCCGCCCCGAACAGGTCCTCGGTGCTGTTCGACATCACTGTGGAAGGCTATCCGCGTGCTGAACCCCTCTCCCGCCGGGCCGGTCCCGACCACGCGGCTGGCCCGCCTCGGGGGGCTCGTCGCCCGCCACCCGCGGTCGTGGGTCCTCGCGTGGGTCGTCGTCGCCGTCTCGTGCTTCGCCGTCGCGGTCGGCGGCGTCACCGGCGAGACCCTGTTCGAGCGTCTCCACTCCGGTGCCCCGACGGTCGACTCGGAGGCCTCGCGCGCGCAGGACGTCATCGCCGAGAGCCGCCCGACGCTGCAGACGCTGACGCTGCAGGTCTCGGGCGTCGACCTCGGCGACCCGAAGGTCGTCGCGGCCGGCGTCGAGCGCACCCGCGCGGTCGCGGCCGTGTCGGGCGTCAAGGGTGTCCGGTCGCCGCTGCTCGCGCCCGAGGGCCCCACCGACCCGTCCGTCGCGCCGCTGCTGCGGAGCGGGTCCACCGGCGCCGGCGGCTTCGTCACCGTGGTGGACTTCGACCCCCGCCTGGACGGGAACGCCCAGAAGGCGGCCGAGTCCGCCACCGAGAAGGCCTTGCTGGCGGTGCCCGAGGCGATGGGCGGCACGGGCCGGCTGGGCAGCTCGAACAAGGTGATCACCGCCATCACGGGCACGGTGGAGCGCGACCTGCTGCGCGGTGAGGGCATCGCCCTGCCCCTGACCTTTCTCGTGATGGTCTTCGTCTTCGGCGGGTTCGTCGCGGCCGGCATGCCGATCGTCGGCGCGGTCGTGGCCATCGGTGGGGGGCTGGCCTCGCTCTTCGGCTTCTCGCACGCGGTCGAGCTCGACGCGACGGTCGTCAACATCGTGACGCTCCTCGGACTCGGGCTCTCCATCGACTACGGGCTGCTCACCGTGAGCCGGTTCCGTGAGGAGCTCGCGCACCGGCAGCACGACGTGCCGACGCGCGAGGAGGTGACGCGCGCGACGGAGCGCACGGTGGCGACGGCAGGGCGCACCGTCCTGTTCTCGGGCCTGACGGTCGCGATCGCCCTCGCGGGCCTGCTGGCCTTCGAGGCGTCGATCATGCGCGCCATCGGGGTCGCCGGCGTCTCCATCGTCCTCGTCGCCATGGTCGTCGCGATCACGCTCGTTCCGGCGCTCTGCGTCATGGGCGCAAAACGCTTGTCGCGCAAGGCTGTCGAGCGACCGTCGGACGTCGGCCTCTTCTCGCGCCTCGCCCATGGGGTGCAACGGCGACCCGTCCTCGTCATCGCGGCGGTCATCGTCGTGCTCGTGACGCTCGCGCTGCCGACGCTGTCGATGAAGCTCACCTCCTCCGGCACCGAGCTGCTGCCCAAGGGCGCCGACCAGAGGGTCTTCTTCGAGAACCTGGCGCGCGACTACCCCGCGCTCACGGCGCCCGAGGTCACCGTGGTCGCCGCATCCTCCGACCGGAACGCCGTCACGGCCTGGGCCGACGGGTTCCGCGCCTCCCCGGGCGTCGAGAGCGTCACCGTCCAGCCGCTCGGGGCCACCCACCAGCGCGTCGACCTCCGGGTGGCCGGTGGCCCGACCTCCGACCGGGCACAGGACCTCGTCACGGCGGTGCGCGACAGCACCGCCCCGTTCGAGACGCTGACCACCGGGCAGGCGGCGGGCCAGATCGACTTCCTCGACTCCATGTCGGCCCGGGCCCCGTATGCCGTCGGGCTGGTGGTGCTCGGCACGTTCGTGCTGCTCTTCCTGATGACCGGCTCCGTCGTCGTGCCGGTGAAGGCCCTGCTGCTCAACCTCATCTCGCTCGGCGCCGCCCTGGGTGTCGTCGTGTGGATCTTCCAGGAGGGGCACCTCGAGGGGCTGCTCGGCTTCTCGTCGGTCGGGGCGGTCGAGTCGATGGTCCCGTTCCTCGTGCTCGCCTTCGGCTTCGGGCTCTCGATGGACTACGAGGTCTTCCTGCTCTCGCGCATCGTGGAGTTCCACCGGCACGGCGCCACCAACGACCGCTCGGTCTCGCTCGGTCTGCAACGCACCGGTCGGATCATCACCTCGGCCGCCCTGCTCATCGTCATCGTCTTCGCGGGCTTCGTGGCCGGCGACATCCTCATCATCAAGCAGATGGGTGTGGCGCTCGTCGCCGCGGTGGC
>JABFXB010000380.1 GCA_013361975.1 Dermatophilaceae bacterium | reverse complement strand
TGCGCGAACCACGCGATGGTCTCGGCGACGTCCTTGGGGTGGCCACCCTGCTGGAGCGAGTTCATGCGGCGTCCGATCTCGCGGGTGGCGAACGGCACCCGCGCCGTCATCTCGGTCTCGATGAAGCCCGGCGCCACGGCGTTCACGGTGATACCGCGCCCGGCCACCTGGCGGGAGAGGGCCGAGACGAGGCCGATGACACCGGCCTTGCTGGCGCCGTAGTTCGTCTGGCCGCGGTTGCCGGCGATGCCGGCGATCGACGAGACGCACACCATGCGACCGCCCTCACCGAGGCCCCCGTCGCCGAGGAGCGCCTCGTTCATCCGCAGGATCGACCGGAGGTTGACGTCGATGACGCTGCTCCAGCGGTCCTCGTCCATGTTGACGAAGAGCTTGTCGCGCGTGATGCCCGCGTTGTGCACGACGATGTCGAGGCCGCCGTGGCGGCTCGTCGCGTGCTCCACGATGCGCGACCCGGCGTCGGCCGCCGTGACGTCGAGCTGCAGCGCCGTGCCCTTGACCTCGTTGGCGATGGCGGCCAGCGCGTCGCCCGCTGCGGGGATGTCGACGGCCACGACCGTCGCGCCGTCGCGGGCCATGACGCGGGCGATCTCGGCCCCGATGCCGCGGGCGGCGCCGGTGACGACGGCGACCTTGCCGGACAGGGGCCGCAGGGTGTCGCTGCTGCTGCTCGTGGTCTCGTCGACGCACACGACCTGGCCGTCGACGTACGCGGAGCGGCCGCTGAGGAAGAACTCGACCGCGGATCGGACGCCGCCCCGCGCATCGCCCTGCGCAAGAACGAGGTTGGCGGTCGCGCCGGCGCGCAGCTCCTTGCCGATGGAGCGGACGACGCCCTCCAGGGCACGCTGGGTCGCCACCTCGGCGACGTCGCTCAGCGTGGCCGGGTCGGTGCCGATGACGACGACGCGGCCATTGCGGCCGAGGGCCTTCACCGCCGGCGCGCCGAGGAGGCGCAGCTGGTCGAGGTCCGCCGGGTCGGTGGCGGCGCTGAGGTCGAGCACGACGGCGCCCAGCTTCTCCGGCGCGTCGGTGGGGCCGGCGACCGTCGTGACGCCGACCGCGCCGAGCCACGACGCGATCGCATCGGTGAAGCGGCCGCCGCCGGCGACGAGGACCGGACCCTCACAGAGCGGCATGCCGGGCTCGTAGCGGCGAAGGCGGGTCGGCTGCGGGACGCCGACCCTCTTCGCGACGGGCGAGCGGACGATGGTGGTGAACAGGTCGGCCATGCTCACGCCTCCAGGATCGCGACGACGCCCTGGCCGCCGGCGGCGCAGATCGAGATGAGGCCCCGTCCGCCGCCGGCTTCGGCGAGCTGCTTGGCCAGCGAAGCCACGATGCGGCCGCCGGTGGCCGCAAAGGGATGCCCGGCCGCGAGCGAGGAGCCGTTGACGTTGAGCTTGCTCCGGTCGATGGAGCCCAGCGGTGCATCGAGGCCGAGGCGACCCTTGCAGAAGTCGGGGTCCTCCCACGCCTTGAGGGTGGTGAGCACGGTGGCCGCGAAGGCCTCGTGGATCTCGTAGTAGTCGAAGTCCTGCAGCGACAGGCCGTTTCGCGCGAGGAGGCGTGGCACGGCGTAGGCGGGCGCCATCAGCAGACCCTCGTCGCCGTGGACGTAGTCGACGGCTGCGGTCTCGGCGTCGACGAACCAGGCGAGCGGTGTGAGCCGGTGGTGCTCGGCCCATTCTTCGCTGGCGAGCAGCACGGCGGAGGCGCCGTCGGTGAGCGGCGTGGAGTTGCCGGCCGTCATCGTGGCGCCCTCGCCCTTGCCGAAGACGGGCTTGAGCGTCGCGAGCTTCTCGACCGACGAGTCGGGCCGCAGGTTGTTGTCGCGGGCGACGCCGAGGTACGGGGTGACGAGGTCGTCCTGGAAGCCGCGGTCGTAGGCGGCGGCGAGGTTGTGGTGGCTGGCGGCAGCGAGCTCGTCCTGCGCCTCGCGCGTGATGCCCCACTGGGCCGCGGTCAGGGCCATGTGCTCGCCCATGGACAGGCCGGTGCGCGGCTCGACGTTCTCGGGGATGGCGGGCACGAGGTGACCGGGGCGCAGGCCGGCGAGCGCCTTGGCGCGGTCGACGGCGGAGCGGGCGCGGTTGGCTGCGAGGAGGGTCTGGCGCAGGCCCTCATTGACGGCGATCGGCGCGTCGCTCGCGCTGTCGACGCCGCCGGCGATGCCCGCGTCGATCTGTCCGAGCGCGATCTTGTTCGCGACGAGGATCGCCGCCTCGAGGCCCGTGCCGCACGCCTGCTGGATGTCGTAGGCAGGGGTGGTCGGGTCGAGGCGGGTGCCGAGCACCGTCTCACGGGTGAGGTTGAAGTCGCGGCTGTGCTTGAGCACGGCACCGGCGACGACCTCACCGAGTCGCTCGCCCGCGAGGCCGTAGCGCGCGACGAGGCCGTCGATGCTGGCGGTGAGCATGTCCTGGTTGGAGGCCTTCGCGTACTTGCCGTGGGCGCGGGCGAAGGGGATGCGGTTGCCCCCGAGGACCGCGACGCGACGGGGCGCGCGCGGGCTGGTCTTGGACGCCATGGATCTCTACCTGCTCTCGGTGTGGTGGCTGTCGATCAGGACC
>JABFXB010000201.1 GCA_013361975.1 Dermatophilaceae bacterium | reverse complement strand
TTCGCGACGAAGGACACCTACGGCGTCGGCTTCAGCTCGACCTTCATGCTCTGGGTCGCGATCATCTCCAACCTCGTCGCCATCGCCGTGATCCCCTTCTGGGGCAGTGTCTCGGACCGGGTGGGCCGCAAGCCGGTCTTCCTCGGCGGGCTGGCCGGCTCCGCCGTGCTGGCGGCCGCCTACGTCGCCGTCATCGCCAGCGGCAACCAGGCGCTCACCGCCGTCGTCGGCGTGCTGCTCGCCGGCATCGTCTACAGCGCGACCAACGCCGTGTGGCCCTCGACGTACGCCGAGTACTTCCCCACGAGCGTGCGCCTCTCGGGCATGGCGATCGGCACGCAGTTCGGCTTCGCACTCGCCGGGTTCACGCCGACGATCGCGGCCGCGCTCCTCGGCGACACCGGCGCCGGATGGCCGAAGGTGGCCGGCTTCGCCGTCGTGGCCTGCGCGATCTCGGCGATCGCCGTGGCCACCGGCCCGCGTGGCACGCACAAGGTGCCCACCCACGAGCTCGGTCGTGTGGCGGTCCGCACGTCGGTGCCCGTGAGGACCACGCCCGTCACCCGCGAGGCGACGAGGTAGGTCGGCACGGCAGGTCCGCGCCGGAGCGGTCACGTGGAGCACAGACCAGGAACCAGGGAGAGAAAGTGGAGACCATGACGTCACAGCAGCACCGGAGGTCCTTCGTCATCGGGCTCCTCGGCGAGCACATCGGCAGCTCGCTGGCCGCGCCGCTGCAAGAGGGGGAGGCGGCAGCTGCCGGCCACGCCCTGGCCTACCGTCTCGTCGACGCGGCCGAGCTCGCACTCGGCGCCGACGACGTTGCCGACGTGCTGCGCTGGGTGGTTCGACTGGGCTTCGACGGTCTCAACGTCACCCACCCGTTCAAGAACGTCGTGCTCGACCTCGTCGACGAGGTGTCTCCCGAGGCTGCCGCCCTCGGGGCGGTCAACACGATCGTCATCCGCGACGGTCGCACGACCGGGCACAACACCGACTGGGTCGGCTTCGCCTCGGCCCTCTCGACGACGCTGCCGCAGGCGGCCGGGCAGGACGCCCTCCTGCTCGGCGCCGGCGGCGCCGGGGTCGCCGTCGGCTACGGCGCCCTGCGGGCCGGGGTGCGGCAGCTGCTCGTCTCGGACACGTCGCCCGAGCGGGCGCAGTCTGTGGTCGACCGGCTCGAGGCCGCGGTCGGGCAGGGCCGGGCGCGGGTGCACCTCGACGTCGCCTCCGCCCTCGACGAGGTCGGTGGCCTCATCCAGGCGACCCCCGTCGGGATGACGGGCTCACCGGGTGTGCCGCTCGACCCCGCCCTCCTCGAGCCCGGCCAGTGGGTGGCCGAGATCATCTACTTCCCCCTCGAGACCGAGCTCGTCCACGCGGCGCGGGGGATCGGCTGCGCCACCATGACCGGCGGCGCCATGGCCATCCACCAGCACGCGGCGGCATACGAGCTCTTCACGGGCGAGACGCCAGACGTGGCCCGCATGACGCAGCACTTCACCCGGCTCACCGGACTGCGGGTGCTCGGGCCCGACGCGGTTGCCGCGTCGGCGAGCTGAGGAGCATTGATGCGCAAGGGAATCGCGACCGTCTCCATCAGCGGCAGCCTCGATGTCAAGCTCGAGGCGATCGCCGCTGCCCGCTTCGACTCCGTCGAGCTGTTCGACGCCGACGTCGTGTCGTCGCCCGTGGGTCCGGAGCAGATCGGCCGACGGTGCGCCGACCTCGGCCTCGACATCGACCTCTTCCAGCCGCTGCGCGACCTCGTCGGCCTCACCCCCGAGGTCTTCGCCGACCGGCTGCGCTTCGCGCGCGCCAAGTTCGAGCTGATGGAGCGGCTCGGCGCGACCCGGGCCCTCGTCTGCTCGGCCGTGCACCCGGCGTCCGTCGACGACCCCGACCTCACGGCGGAGCAGCTCGGCACCGTCGGCGCGGCGGCAGCCGAGCACGGTTTCACCCTGGCCTACGAGGCGCTGGCCTGGGGGACGCACGTCAACCGCTTCGGTCAGGCGCGACGCATCGTGGAGAAGGCCGACCTCGCCAACGTCGGCGTCGCCGTCGACACCTTCCACCTGCTGGCCCGTGGCGACGGTCCCGAGGCCCTCGCCGGACTGGCCGGAGAGCGCATCGCCTTCGTGCAGATCGCCGATGCGCACGGGCTGAGCATGGACGTGCTCGAGTGGAGCCGCCACCACCGGTGCTTCCCCGGTCAGGGTGTGCTCGACGTGGCGGGCGTCGTCGGCGCCTGCGTCGAGGCCGGCTACCGCGGCCCGCTGTCGCTCGAGGTCTTCAGCGACATCGTGCGCGAGGCCGACCCCCGCGACACCGCGCGTGACGCGATGCGCTCGCTCCTGCACCTCGAGGAGCAGCTGAGGAACCAGTGGGACGTCGCGGAGCCGGGGGCTGCCGAGGACCGCCCGCGGCGCCCCCGCGTCGAGCTGTTCGACCCGCCGCCTGCACCGACCGCACCCGTCGTCGACGTCGTGCAGCTCGCGGTCGCACCCGGCGACGCCCGCACGCTCGACTTCTTCACGCGCCTGGGTTTCACGACAGAGGGGAGCGGGAGCCGCGCGGGCGGCCCGGACGGCCCGG
>JABFXB010000473.1 GCA_013361975.1 Dermatophilaceae bacterium | reverse complement strand
AGCCGCTCACGCATGGCGAGCAGCACCTGGTCGCGGTAGACGCCGGCGCGGTACTGCTCGGTCTGGCTGATCTGGCGCACCTCGATGCCCGTCGCCGCCATGGCCTCGAGCAGCGGCGCCTTGAAGTGGTCGGCCCAGCTGGCGTGCGGCGACCCTGCGGGCGCAGGGACCGCGGTCAGCGGCATACCGATGTACTGCTCCCACGAGTCGTCCACTCCCGCAAGGTTCTTCGGCACGCGACGGAAGCGGTCGAAGTCGTCCCAGCTGAGGATGTGCTCGCACGCGATGCCGCGGCGCTTGATCTCGTCGGCGACGAGGTGCGGCGTGATGAGCTCGCGGAAGTTGCCGAGGTGGATCGGTCCCGACGGGCTGATGCCCGAGGCACAGACGATGGGCTCGCCGGGGTTGCGCTCCTGCGCCTCGGCGATGACCTCGTCGGCCAGACGCGTGACCCAGTCGAGCGGGGCGACCGTTTCAGTCATGGGTTTCCTTCAGTTCCGAGCGATTGCGTATGCCGTGCGCCTCGTCGGGCGCGTGCGCTCAGGACGCGACGGCGGGCTTGAGCGGGAAGCGCTCGATGATCTCGTTGCGGCCGGGGCCGACGCCGATGGCCGACACGCGCGCACCGATGAGCTCCTCGACGCGCAGCACGTAGGCCTGGGCGTTGGCGGGCAGCTCGTCGAAGGAGCGGCAGTGGGTGATGTCCTCCCACCAGCCGTCGAGCTCCTCGTAGATCGGGGTCGCGTGGTGGAAGTCGGTCTGGTTGACCGGCATCTCGTCGTGGCGCACGCCCTTGACGTCGTAGGCGACGCAGACGGGCACCTTGTCGAGGCCGGTGAGCACGTCGAGCTTGGTGATGACGAAGTCGGTGACGCCGTTGATGCGCGTGGCGTAGCGGCCGACGACGGTGTCCATCCAGCCGCAGCGGCGCGGGCGCCCGGTGGTCGTGCCGTACTCGGCGCCCGTCTTGCGCAGGAACTCGCCCTTGTCGTCGTGCAGCTCGGTGGGGAACGGGCCCTCGCCGACGCGGGTCGTGTAGGCCTTGAGGATCGCGATGACCGAGTCGATGCGGGTCGGCGGCACGCCCGAGCCGGTGCAGGCACCGGCTGCGACCGCGTTGCTGGAGGTGACGTAGGGGTAGGTGCCGTGGTCGACGTCGAGCAGGGTCGCCTGGCCGGCCTCGAAGAGCACCGTGTCGCCCCGGTCGAGCGCCTGGCTCAGCACGAGGCTCGTGTCGGCGACCATGGGAGCGAGGCGGGCGGCATACGAGAGCAGCTCCTCGACGACCTCGTCGACCTCGGAGGCGCGGGTGTTGTAGATCTTCGCGAGGACCTGGTTCTTGACCTCGAGCGCGGCCTCGACCTTCTGGCGCAGGATCTTCTCGTCGTAGAGGTCCTGGATGCGGATGCCGATGCGGTTCATCTTGTCGGCGTACGTGGGGCCGATGCCGCGGCCCGTGGTGCCGATGCGGCGCTTGCCGAGGAAGCGCTCGGTCACCTTGTCGATGGTGCGGTTGTAGCTCGGGATGACGTGCGCGTTGGCGCTGACGAGCAGCTTGCTCGTGTCGACGCCGCGGGCGTCGAGGCCGTCGAGCTCCTCGAAGAGCACCGAGAGGTCGATGACGACGCCGTTGCCGATGACGGGCACGCAGTTCGGGCTGAGGATGCCGGAGGGGAGCAGGTGCAGCGCGTACTTCTCGCGCTTGCCGTCCTTCTCGATGACGACGGTGTGACCGGCGTTGTTGCCGCCGTTGAACTTGACGACGTAGTCGACGCTGCTGCCGAGCAGGTCGGTCGCCTTGCCCTTGCCTTCGTCGCCCCACTGGGCTCCGACGAGCACGATCGCGGGCATCGGTCCGCCTTCCGGTTGTGGTCCTGGGCCAACCGCAAGGTTATCGGTTCGAGGCCCCTGCCTCGGACGCCGCCCGCTCGACTCTCGGCCCGTCGCACTCGTGGCCGACCGGTCTGTTGGTCATCGTTACGTCCCCAGGTATGCGGTGAACCACACACCGAAAGCCCCGTACGCGTGCTGTCAGACCTCACGCTCACGCAGCGGCGAGCACCACAGCGGCATCGATGCGCGCACGGACGGCCGCCGGGTCGCGCAGGTCGGCCATCGTCACCCGCACGACGACCCACCCCAGCGACCGGATGCGGTCCTCGCGGACCTTCTCCTCCCAGAGCGACTGCCGGTCCTCGTACTTGACCCGACCGTCGAACTCGACCAGCACGCGGGTCCCGCTCAGCCGGAGGTCGACGCGATAGCCACGGCCGCCCCGGGTCCACTTCCCCGTGCCGGGCACGACGAACTGCGGCTCCACTGCGTGTCCGGCCATCCGAAGGAGGTGGGCCATCAAGGTCTCGCCCGGCGACTCGTGCCGTGCATCGCACCACTCGCTGACCGCCCGGACGCCGGCGGCGCCGTGGCGGCGGCCGAGCGCGCCCACGGCGGCAGCGAGCTCGGATGAGCTGACCAGACCTTTCCGCAGTGCGTCGTCTGCGGGCACGAGGAAGGAGCGTGGATCCTTCAGCCCGGCAGAGGCGATGGCGACCGCCGGGTGGACCGTTCCTGCCGCGGGCCTGGGTGCGAGCAGCGG